>NZ_MUFK01000064.1:0-10604 GCF_001996085.1 Salinivibrio sp. PR5 | reverse complement strand
GAGGTTATGATGACAAGCTCTCAGGAGCGTGAACCCTATTTCATGTTGGTCGTAAATTTATTTTTTTCTATAAATCAGTTATTTATACTCTTATTAGTGGTTTCATTGAAAGTAAGATCTATGTCATGAAACTGTCAGAATCTTGCCCTCTATCATATTATTCGCATCAAAAAATAAGATTATGTTGATGTTTTTTTCTGCGTATTTAGTCTGGAGATGTGGTTACACGAAATGTGTAAGCAGCGGGGCGAAAACACGGGCGACAAGCTCGGTTTTCAAATCGGTTTTGAACTCTAAAACACTAAATAACGCACAGAGGCAAAACCAAAAATCTTGGAGGCAGCAGGAGTTTTCCATGAATAAGATTTTTAAATTATCCACATTAGCAGCGGCAGTACTCTCTGCTGGCGTGGCAATGCCAGCACTCTCACAGGAAGCAACAGCAGATTATTCGACAAGTACCTCTCCTTTTTTCTCTGATGCAACGGTTAGTGGCAATCTCAACTTTTGGATGCGAGCCCGTGATCGCGCAGGTACAGATGCCAATGGCAACGATACTACCAAAGAAACCAACCTTGACCACGGCTCTATCTACGCAAATCTTGCCTTTAACTCAGGCTACGCGGCGGAAGTGGTTGGCCTTGATTTGATGGCGTTTAGCACCTTTGATATGTGGCAAAACGGTGGCCCCGACCATGAAATGAACTTTTGGGGAGTGAATAATCCCTTTGATAAAGAGCCAGATGATAGCGAATGTACGGGCGCATGGGACGAGGAATGTACAGATAATGGCGTATCACTGGCTACCGCCGCGGCTAAATTTAAATTTGGTGAAAGCGTAACAGCGAAGCTTGGTTATTTTCAGCCTTCGGTGCCAAGTACGATTGGTGTTAACTGGTCGTTTGCGCCGGGCACTCATGTAGGTGGTGAGTTAGGCCTGAAGTTCGATAATCTTAATATGGGTCTTGTTGTCTCTGAGCGCTATAAAGCCCCTTGGTTTAAAGAAACCTATGAATTTCAAACCACCAACGGAGAAGATGCAGGCACAGCGTATTCACTAGGTGCGCGTTATACCATGGAAAACGGTATTTCTATTGATGCAGCCTATGGTGCATTAACGGATGGTGATCGTTGGAACGCGCACGTTAAGGTCAAAGGCACCACTGAGGGTGGCGTGTATTGGTCGCCGCAACTTTATGTGGTCGATGATGACGAACAATATGATAGCACTGCATTCCAACTCGCCATGCTCACCAGTATGTCATCAGGGCAGTATTCGTATCGAGCAGAGGCCACCTATACCGAAGCCGACTCCGGAGACCCTGCCAAGGTGGAAAACTTAGCGTATCGTTTGACGAGTCAATATGGTGGCTCTAACGGTACTTATGACATTTGGTGGAATAACCGCTCGGATTTTAACCATGATGAAGAACTGGCGCTATTTGGGTCCTTATCGCGTGATTTCTCGGATATTGGGGCTAAAGGCTTTAGTGCAGGCTTTAACGGTGCTTATGGCTTTGGATCATCGGCCAAAGGGTATGATGATCTAAAAGAGTACTCCTACAGTCTGTTTGCAAATTATGCGATTCAAAATGGTGCACTTAAAGATGCGAAGGTCAGTTTTTACTTCACGCAGTACTTCAATGATACCGATGCACCGAGCTGGAAAGGTTATACCAATCTATTCCAAGATGAGGACGATTTTAAATTAACCTTAGCAATTCCTTTCTCCATTAAATAAGGTCTTTTTGGTACTGTCTTTTAGCTGAGCCTAGCGCTCAGCTTTTTTTATGTGCTGTGCAATCAAATCACATAAGGTTGCCAGCGCATTTTTATGTGAATGATCGAGCGGGTAAGAGGCATTCAATCGAAAGCAATGGGCAAACTGTGCGTGTGTCGCAAACATATTGCCCGGAGCGATACTGATATGGTGTTTCAGTGCAAGGTGGTAAAGCGCGGTGGTATCACTGCCTTTGGGCAAAGCTATCCATAAAAAATAACCCCCTTGGCTGTTGATGACATCAACGCCTTGCGGCAAGTGGGTCATCAGAAACTGATAGGTCGCCTTTTTTCGTTCAGCCAGTGTGCGACGCAGTTGTTTTAGATGGTGCTCATAGTTTCGGTTATGCAGGTAGTGGGCTACAGCAAGTTGAATGGGGACGCTGGTGGTCACCGTGCTCATCAACTGCAGCTTTTGTAGTTTCTGGGCTTGATCGCCAGCGGCTACCCACCCGAGGCGAAAGGCATCGACCAAGGTTTTTGAAAAAGATGAGCAGTGCAAAATATGACCGCTGCTATCAAATGCTTTAATGGGCTTCGGTTTGTGTTGGCCATCGTAGAGTTCGCCATAGACATCGTCTTCGATTAAGTACACCTGATAGCGATTGACGAGCTCGGCAAGACGTGCCTTTTTCTCGTCTGACAGCGAATATCCCAACGGATTTTGATGATTGCTCATCAGCCAACAAGCGCGAATTGGATGCGTTTGCAATGCGCGTTCAAGCGCATCAAGGTCAATACCTTCCGTCGGATGAGTTCGGATTGCCATCGCTTTGAGTCCACGATTTTCAAGGGCTTGCAATGCGCCGTAAAACGCGGGGCTTTCGACTGCGACCCAATCGCCAGGCTGCGTGACCGCGCGCAAGCTAAGATTTAGCGCATCCAATCCGCCTGCTGTGATTACTATCTCATCGGGTGAGATTTGCATGCCCTGCGCTGCATAGCGTTGGGCAATCAGATGACGTAATTGGGCATTACCCGGGGGGAGGTTGTCGACCACGCTATGAATCGACATAAAGCGCACCGCAGTGGTGAGCGAACGGTTTACTTGATGGCGAGGAGCGAGTAGGGGATCAACATAGGCATGCCCATAGCTTGCCATGCCGGGAGAGCGACTGGCTTGCAAGACATCGAAAATATAGTCATTGATATCGACAGATTCTGCAGGGTGAATCGCACTGTCTGGCTTGTTATCGTCGAGTTCGGCATGGGGAGCGACGCGGTAACCTGAGCGGGACTGAGAAACAATCCACCCTTGGCTTTCTAGCAGTTGGTAGGCTTGGAGTACCGTCATGACACTCAACCCTGAATAAGCGGCCTGTTTTCTCAGCGAGGGGAGCTTTTCTCCCACATGCCAAATGCCGGCTTGAATTTGTTGTTTGATCTGCTCACTAAGCTGCTGATACTTAGACATCTTCTTACCATCATCGCCGACAAGTAAACCAGACTATAACACTGAAAAGATCAAACTGTTATAGGTTAATCTGAATCGTCTGTGTATGGGCACATTAAAAATGGGCTTCTACCATGCGCGTTGGTCTAATTACTAAAGTGGACTTCACGTATGTTTGGTCTTGATGCCTTTATGTTGGCCCGTATCCAATTCGCGTTTACGGTTTCTTTTCACATTATCTTTCCTGCGATTACGATCGGCCTTGCCTGCTACCTTGCGGTGCTTGAGGGGCTATGGCTTAAAACTCGCGAGCAGGAGTACAAAACCCTTTATCTGTTCTGGTCAAAAATTTTCGCGGTCAACTTCGGGATGGGCGTGGTGTCTGGGTTGGTGATGGCATATCAATTTGGCACTAACTGGAGTGGCTTTTCCGAGTTTGCAGGCAGTATCACTGGCCCACTGCTGACTTATGAGGTACTTACGGCGTTCTTTTTAGAAGCCGGATTTCTTGGTGTGATGCTGTTTGGTTGGCAGCGTGTCGGTGATCGCTTGCACTTTTTCGCCACGTCCATGGTCGCGTTGGGCACCGTGATCTCTGCCTTTTGGATTTTAGCCTCCAACAGTTGGATGCACACGCCACAAGGGCATGAAGTGGTCAATGGTCAAGTAGTACCTGTAGATTGGTTCGCGGTGGTGTTTAATCCCTCTTTCCCGTATCGCTTAGCGCACATGGTAATCGCGGCGTTTTTATCCAGTGCCTTATTTGTTGGTGCGTCGGCGGCGTGGCATCTGCTCAAAGGGCAGCGCAGCCCAGCCGTAAAGCGGATGTTTTCGATGTCGATGTGGATGCTGTTGTTCACCGCGCCGATTCAAGCGTTTATTGGCGATTTACATGGCCTGAACACCTTGGAATATCAACCTGCAAAAATTGCAGCGATGGAAGGACATTGGGATAACAGCCATGGTGAACCCACGCCGCTTATTTTATTTGGCTTACCGGACATGGAGGCGGAAACCACCCGCTACAAGGTAGAAATTCCCTATTTGGGGAGTCTGATCTTAAAACACAGTTTGACCGAGCAAATCCCAGCGCTAAACGAATTCCCTGCGGAAGACAGACCCAATTCGCCCGTGGTCTTCTGGGCGTTTCGTCTGATGGTGGGCTTAGGGCTATTGATGATCACGCTTGGACTAGTGGCGGCGTGGCAGCGCTATAAAGGACGCCTGTTTGAACACCAAGGGCTGCTCCGTTTTGCTTTCTATATGGGGCCGGCGGGGTTGGTCGCGATTCTAGCTGGCTGGGTAACTACTGAGGTAGGGCGCCAGCCTTGGGTCGTGCATGGCCTTTTACGCACGCAAGATGCGGTGTCTGCCCACGGTGACTTGCACATGAGTATTAGCTTAATCAGCTTCTTTGTGGTGTACGGCTTGGTCTTTGGGTTGGGGTACATCTATATGATCCATCAAATTAAATTAGGTCCGGATCAGCATGATGATACACCGCACGAACCGTTAACTGTCTCTGGCCGTGTGTAAGGGGGAAACATGGATTTAGCAATGATTTGGTTTGGCATCATCGTGTTTGCCACTTTAATGTACATCGTGATGGACGGATTTGACTTGGGGATCGGAATCCTGATGCCGTTTATTACTGAGCGCGAAGAGCGCGATTTGATGGTTAACAGTGTCGCGCCGGTATGGGATGGCAATGAAACTTGGTTGGTCCTTGGTGGGGCGGCATTATTTGGTGCTTTCCCCTTGGCATATGCCGTGATTGTCGATGCGTTAACAATCCCGCTCACTTTGATGTTGGTGGCGCTTATTTTTCGTGGTGTGGCGTTTGAATTTCGGTTTAAGGCGCTACCCGGCCATCATGGCTTTTGGGATACCGCCTTTATGGCCGGGTCTATTTTTGCCACCTTTTTCCAAGGGGTGACTGTGGGTGCGGTGATTGAAGGCTTTCCTGTCGAGGGACGTGCTTTTGCTGGTGGCGGGCTCGATTGGTTGGCACCGTTTCCTCTCTTTTGCGGCATAGGACTGATCATTGCGTACGGTTTACTGGGGGCCACTTGGCTGATCATGAAAACGGAGCATGCGTTGCAAATGCGTATGTACCACCTGAGTCGTCGACTGGTTGTGTTGATGGCGGTAAGTATCGCGATAGTCAGTGTTTGGACGCCATTCGCGTACTCGGGCATCGCCGACCGTTGGTTTAGTCTGCCAAATTTGCTCATTCTCTCTCCGGTTCCTTTATTGACGGCTTTTTGTTTGCTCCGTCTCTGGCGTACCCGCCCCGATCATGCTCACCATCGTCCATTTATTATGGCGTTGTGTGTCACCCTGCTCGGGTTTATTGGCCTCGGCATCAGCATTTGGCCGCATATCATTCCGCCCAGCATCACAATATGGCAGGCTGCTTCACCACAACAAAGCTTGCAATTTATGCTGATTGGCGCGGTGTTTATCATCCCGGTCATTTTGATGTACACCTATTGGAGTTACCGTGTCTTTAGTGGCAAAGTGAATCCGGACGAGGCCTATCACTGATGGCTGGTATGAAAAATCCGACTTGGCAGCGTTGGCTTTGGTTAATCGCGATCTGGGGAGCCAGTGTGGCAGCACTGGGGGTTGTCTCTTGGCTATTTAAGCTTTTGATGCACGCTGCCGGTTTGCAAAGCTAACCGTCTTCTATTTGTGTAAGAAATCAGTGATAAGGCTCCCAAGCTGATGATAAAACAGTCAGATGTCTTATCACTAACATGGTCCTAACGGCGTTCCTCATTCTAAGATACGTATTATCGGCTATATTGCTAAAAGGTGATTAACGTATGGAATGGTATTTAAAAGTATTGCGCCAGTACGCTACGTTTTCTGGACGTGCGTACCGTCAGGAATACTGGATGTTTTTTCTGGTTAACTTTTGTATCTCGTTAGCGATTAATATTGTCGCTGAGTTCTCGGGATTCGTTGTGTTGAGCATGGTGTATTCATTAGCCTTGCTGCTGCCAACCTTGGCGGTGACATCAAGACGGCTACATGACACAGGACGTTCAGCGTGGTGGCTACTGCTTTTGTTCATACCTCTGCTTGGGATGGCAGTCATACTGATACTCTGTGCGCTAGAAGGCGATCAAAACAGCAATCAGTACGGTTCTAATCCTAAGCTCGCGGAAGGCGTCTAGCACGGAGGTGTGATTTGTTTGCATGGGAACTGCTGGTACGATAAACACCATCGTCTGATGGCAGTCGATAGGCTGCTCATAGCGAGTCACTCGTATTTATCAGCATTCCTCTTTCCAGCAAGGTGCCACATGATCACACTCGAGCCCTACCAATTAGTCGACGCCAGTTTCTCTCCTTGGCGTCCTATTTACTTAGACGTTGCCCAAGCCCTGTCTGACCATATCTCGACACCTCGTATTGAGGTACTACATTTTGGCTCTACGTCTGCCAAAGTGGGAGGCAAGGGGATTATTGATTTATCCATTCTCTATCGTTCTGGCGAGCGTGACGATGCTGTCGCTCACCTCTATGCCCTCGGTTTTCAAGATCAGCACAGCGATCAACCTTTTCCCGAATACCGGCCTCGTAAAGATGCCTCTGTAATCTTTCAAGGTGAGCGCTTTCTGGTGCACGCCCACGTGATTGAAAAAGACAGTGATGAGCATCATCGTCAAATTGCATACAAACAGTATTTGCTCGATAACCCTGATGTGCGCACTGAATATGAAAACAAAAAGCGCGCCATACTCGCTCAAGGTGTGCGTGATCAAGATGTTTACGTTAAGCACAAAGCCCCCTTTGTGAAAGGGGTGCTGGCGAACTTGTAAAAACACCGCTCCACGATCACGTTAGCCTGCTCATCATAATCACATACTTTGGTCTTATAAACGTTCATATGCTTGTAGATGAACTACAGTTACTGTGGACGTTTTAGCGATATTACTGGGGTACTGACTGGTTATGGTACATATGCCGGTAGGGATGATGAGGCTTGGTAAGTGACTGAGACACAGTGTCAAATATTAATAGTCGATGATCAAAAGGTGGTGAGGCATACATTATCGCTCTGCTTGCGTAACTTAGGATACGAGGGCTGTTATGAAGCGAGTAATGGTAAGGAAGCCAAACGAGTCATTGAAGAGCACCAAATTGATGTGATTTTTTGTGACTTAAATATGCCGGTAGAGGATGGCTTTGAGGTATTGCGATACTTAGGTGCCAGTCATTATCAAGGCGCCATTGTTCTGATGAGTAGCGAGGAGCAGGACGTATTACAATCAACATCCCAGCTGGCACGTCTTTATAACCTCCAAATTATCGGATGCTTACCCAAGCCGTTAACCGCTGCTGATATTAAGAGTATGTTATTGGATTGGGCAGCACTACCCACAGTAAGCATGGGAAAACTCTTGAATGAGGGAGCACTCTCATCGGAACAGCTTATTCAATTTATTGAACAGGGTAGTGTAAAGGCGTATTTTCAGCCTCAGATCGATCTTAATACACAAGCTATTCAAGGGTTTGAGGTTCTGGCGAGGATAGAGGAATCGCCACAAAAAATATTGATGCCAGATCTATTTATTCCTGCAGCAGAAGGAGATGCAACCCTTATCTTAGCGCTAACGAAGTCTATTATCCAAAGTGCATATGAAGATGTGATGCAGCATTGGGATTACGTTTCATCGCTGTCATTCTCTTTTAATATATCAGGGAGAGTACTAGAGCATGATAATTTTCCTAATTGGTTAAAAGGTATCAGTGAAAAATACAGTATTCCGACACAACAGATTGTTTGCGAACTAACAGAAACAGCACTCAATGATGACCAAGCTATAACGGATGCGCAAATGCTACGCATGAGAATGCTTAAATTTAAGCTCTCCATTGATGACTTTGGTACAGGTTACTCTTCTATTGCCCAGCTACATGCTATTCCCTTTAACGAACTTAAAATTGATAAATGTTTTATTTTTGATTGCCTGACAAATAGTAAGTCTGCGACGGTTGTTGAACAGAGCGTTAAAATGGCCAAAGCCTTGGGGCTCACCGTGGTTGCAGAAGGTGTTGAGAGCGCTGAAGTCGTCGAGTTTCTTCATCGTTTAGGCTGTGATAGTGCGCAGGGTTATTTCTACGCAAAACCGGCGCCGCTGAGTGATTTTATATCAGAAACCTGGTTTATCAATCGAGCCTACCCTCAATGAAGCTTTCTATAAAGTTACCAATTATATTGATTCTGTTGGGTGCTATGATGCTTGCATCCGTTACCTTTGTCTCATCAAAAGGCAAAGAGATGTTGAAAGATACTATTCTTGCCAATATCGAACGAGAAGCGACACTACTGATTCGCCTTATCGATAGGAATCTATTTGAGCGTTATCATGACGCAAATGCCTTCCCTCTCTCTATAGGAAATATTGAGGGAGAAAACCCACTAGGAAGTAACTCGCAAGAACTCGTGGTTAGTCGGTTAAATAATCTAGTTGAAGACTATAAAGTATATCGGAGGATTGCAATATTTGATATTCAGGGCAATCTTATGGCGGTAAACAGTAAAAATCGATATGGAAAATTGTTACCTCAGTTAAGAATCTCTGCATTGGATATTAAAAATACTATTTGGTTTAATGAAGTCATCAATGGTCAAACATTAGTGCCCGAAAAACCGAAGAGTACTTATGTTACTGGGCCTGAACGTTTTATATTTAACGAGAATGCACGCACCTACGATATGATTTTTGCCTCGGTGATTCATAACAAAGCAGGAGATGCCATTGGTGTTTGGGTCAATGTAGTGGATTTTTCAGCAGTAGAGGCGATTGTTGGTGAAACGTATGATTTGTTATCTAACCGTGGTTTTATTAGCTCAGAGTTAACGATTTTAGACAGAGAAGGGCGTATCATTGTTGATTATGACCCAGTTGGGCAGAATGAAGCGACGTATGAACGAGATTTCCAAGTTCTTGGTCAGCTTAACCTAGCTACTCACGGTGTTGAAGGTGCGCGCTTAGCTGTATCTGGTTTGAATGGCTCGAATATATCGACACATTATCGTAAGCAAGTAGAACAAGTAACCGGTTATGCGCATACTCGCGGTGCTTATGACTATCCCGGATTAGGATGGTCAGCGATGATCCGCGTCGATGTCAGGGAAGCATTTCTTGCTCCCAACCAACTATACAAAAATTCGTTTTTAATGGCGGCACTCCTATTGGGTGCTATTTTGATTATTGCGTTTTATTTGACGCGTAAAGTGACAAGTCCACTGAGCCAACTAACCAATGCGGTGAAGAAATTAGCCAATGGCCAGCAGAATTTTGAATTGCCAAGAGCAAGCAGAGAAGATGAAATTGGCTTAATGAGCGAAGAGCTGTTCAACTTGAAAAACATTGTTATTGAGAGGGAAAGGCTTAATCGTGAAATTGAGGAGCAACGTTTTCATCTTGATATTCAGAGTCGGGCAATTGATGCAGCCGATATTGGTATTATTATTACGGACGCTAGGCTTCCTGATATACCGATCACTTATGTAAATGGCGCGTTTGAAAAGCATACAGGTTACTTATCCAAAGAAGTGGTTGGAAAGAACTGTCGTTTTATGCAAGGCGATGATAGAGAACAAGCAGAAGTCGCTACGTTGAGATCTGCTATAGATTCAGCTATACCTGTAACGGTTGTATTGAGGAATTATCGAAAGAATGGTGAGCTATTTTATAATCAACTGCACGTTAGCCCTGTTTTTGACGATAAAGGACAGCTGACACATTTTATAGGAATTCAGTCTGACATTACAGAAATTAAAAGGTCTGAACGCCAGCAGAGAGCGCTACTAACTCAAGAAGTAAAAAAAGCAACTAATGCTGTGCTTGAATCCGAAGCACGTTTGAGAACTGTTTTAGATACAGCGCTAGATGGTATTGTTGCTATCGATAGCCGCGGTATTATCATCGACTCTAATCGCTCTTTAGAAGTAATGTTTGGGCGAAATAGAGATGAACTAATTGGTCATAATGTCAAAATTTTGATGTCAGACCCGCATCATTCTAGCCACGACCAATATATCGAAAAATATATCAAGACTGGTGAACGTAAGCGGATAGGGCGACCTACGAAGCTAACCGGGTCTCATAAGTCAGGAGAGGTGTTCCCGATAGAAATTTCAATAGGGGAAACATGGTTTGGAAAAGAAAAAGGATTTGTCGGTATTATCAAAGACATTACTGCCGAAGAAGAGATTAAAGAAAGGGAAAATAAACTGCAAAAGGAACTTAAAGAACGAGAGTTGATCTATCGAACTGCATTTGGACAAGCTGCTGTTGGTATCTGTCGAGTTGATCTTGACGGTAATTTTATTGAGGTAAATGACAAAATATGCGATATACTTGGTTACAATGAAGAAGCGCTACTTCAACTTAACTATCAAGATATTACC
>NZ_MUFK01000063.1:0-10747 GCF_001996085.1 Salinivibrio sp. PR5 | reverse complement strand
ATTTTATTGTTTTATGAATAATTTATTACGTCTAAATACTGAGATAGATTTAGCGTAAATCCCTTTTTCAATCCCATTCACACAGTTATTTCCACTTCATGGTTGTGAAATGTCTTTATTTTTGTACACCTCTTATGGTGGGGGTTGAGATGTTTTTATTGAACAGTGAACGTTTTAGCACTTTTACCCCTAGATATATCAGTAAGTGACTAACAATTGCACAGACACACTTTGTTCGCATTGAAAGGGTTGCTGGAATACAATCTGTGGCTTAACTTTAAAGGTAGGTGGACGGGTTCAGTGGATGGCAGCAACGCCCCGCCACAACGACAGCCTAGACACCCAAATAATGCATTGTAAGTGGTTATGAGTAATTGGAACGAGTGGGCGCTCCCTGATGCTGACATCGCAGCGTCAGAGAAGACGAAGCTACAACCGCCATCTATGTACAAGGTGGTGCTGAACAACGATGACTACACGCCGATGGAGTTTGTCATTGAAGTGCTCCAGGCGTTTTTTTCCATGGACGTGGACAAAGCGACGCAAGTCATGCTGACGGTGCACTACGAAGGAAAAGCCGTTTGCGGTGTGTTCACCGCAGAGGTAGCGGAAACAAAAGTGGCACAAGTGATGATGTACGCCAAAGAGCATGGTCATCCATTGCTGTGCACCATGGAGAAAGCATGATTTCTCCGGCACGCTTTAGCGCGGTTATTGAGGGAGGTGCCTTATGCTGAACAAAGAACTTGAAGCGAGTCTCAACGGAGCCTTTGCACGTGCGCGTGAAAAGCGCCACGAATTCATGACGGTGGAGCACCTGCTTCTCGCGTTAATCGACAACGCCGCCGCTCAAGAAGCCCTGACAGCTTGCCGCGCAGACCTAGATGGCCTGCGTAAAGAGCTCGATGCGTTTATTGAGCAAACTACCCCTCTTATCCCTGTTGATGACGAATCACGCGAAACGCAACCGACACTGAGTTTCCAGCGTGTACTGCAACGCGCGGTGTTCCACGTGCAATCGTCAGGGCGCAGCGAAGTGAGTGGGGCGAACGTATTGGTCGCGATATTTAGCGAACAAGAATCTCACGCGGCTTACCTTTTGAAAAAGAACGACGTGAGTCGCTTGGATGTGGTGAATTTTATCTCTCACGGCACCACGAAAGATGACAACGACGATTTGCCCAGTAGCGACATGGGCGCTGAAGAGGCGAGTGGCGAGCCAGGTGAAGATAAGCTGGAAAACTTTGCCACCAACCTCAATCAGCTCGCGCGGGTCGGGGGCATCGATCCTTTAATTGGTCGAGACAAGGAACTGGAACGCACCATTCAGGTGCTATGCCGCCGTCGTAAGAACAATCCGCTGTTAGTCGGCGAAGCCGGCGTGGGTAAAACCGCTATCGCTGAAGGCCTCGCATGGAGAATCGTAGAAGGGCAAGTCCCTGATGTCATCAAAGATTGTGTGATTTACTCGCTGGATATTGGCTCGCTTCTGGCAGGCACCAAATATCGTGGCGATTTTGAGAAGCGCTTTAAGTCCATTTTAAAGCAGCTTGAGAAAGAAGATCATGCCGTACTCTTTATCGACGAAATCCACACTATTATCGGTGCGGGGGCAGCGAGTGGTGGACAAGTTGATGCCGCAAACTTGATTAAGCCATTGCTAAGCAGCGGGAAGTTACGTTGTATTGGCTCAACAACCTATCAAGAATATGGCTCCATCTTTGAGAAGGAGCGTGCCTTGGCACGTCGCTTCCAGAAAATCGATGTCATTGAACCGTCTATCGATGACACCACGAAGATTTTGATGGGATTGAAGCCGAAATATGAAGCGCACCATGAGGTTCGCTATACCAACAAGGCGATCCGTGCGGCGGTTGAACTGTCGGCTAAATACATCAATGAGCGTCATTTGCCAGATAAAGCGATTGATGTGATTGATGAGGCTGGGGCGCGTTGTCGGATGGCGCCAGCGAGCAGGCGTAAGAAAACCGTGAATGTTGCGGACGTCGAGTCGATGATTGCCAAGATGGCGCGTATCCCAGAAAAATCAGTGTCGTCGTCGGACAAAGATGTGCTTCAGTCGTTGGAAGATAAGCTGAAGATGCTGGTGTTCGGTCAAGACAAGGCGATTACGGCGCTGTCGGAAGCGATTAAGCTGAGCCGAGCGGGACTAGGCGAGGAGAACAAGCCTGTGGGTTCGTTCTTATTCGCAGGCCCAACTGGTGTGGGTAAAACCGAAGTTACGGTGCAACTGGCACGTGCCATGGGGATCGAGTTACAGCGCTTTGATATGTCCGAATATATGGAGCGCCACACTGTGAGTCGACTGATTGGTGCGCCTCCAGGTTACGTGGGTTACGACCAAGGTGGGTTGTTAACTGATGCAGTGATCAAGCATCCACACTCTGTGGTGTTACTGGACGAAATCGAAAAAGCGCATCCGGACGTGTTTAACTTGTTGCTACAGGTGATGGATAACGGGACGTTGACCGATAACAACGGTCGCAAAGCGGACTTCCGTAACGTCATTTTAGTCATGACTACCAACGCTGGTGTGGCAGAGACGGTCCGTAAGTCGATTGGCTTGATTCAACAAGATCACAGTCACGATGCGATGTCGGAAATTAAAAAGGTGTTCTCACCGGAATTCCGTAACCGTTTAGATAACATCATTTGGTTTAATCACCTTGATGAAACGGTCATTCTGCAAGTGGTTGATAAGTTTATTGTTGAGTTACAAGCTCAGCTGGATGCGAAAGGTGTGTCTCTGGAAGTGACATCCGAAGCGAAGCGCTGGCTTGCCGAAGAGGGCTATGACAAAGCCATGGGCGCGCGTCCAATGGGCCGGGTGATTCAAGACAACCTGAAAAAGCCGTTGGCAAACGAGCTGTTGTTTGGCTGCCTAGTGAACGGAGGGACAGTGCGTGTTGTGCTTAAAAACAACCGCTTGGATTTCCAATTCAGCGACCAGATGGAACCTGCATAAAGCGTAGGAGAAGTCTGATAAGCAAAACCCGGCGCATGCGCCGGGTTTTTTGATCGCGTTATGAGGATTAACGCGAACGGAAAACGATGCGACCTTTCGACAAATCGTAAGGGGTCATTTCAACAGTGACTTTGTCGCCGGTCAGGATGCGGATATAGTTTTTGCGCATCTTGCCTGAAATGTGGGCAGTCACCACGTGACCGTTCTCTAGCTCAACGCGGAACATAGTGTTAGGTAGCGTGTCTAGCACGGTACCTTGCATTTCAATTACGTCTTCTTTTGCCATTGAATCCTCTTAGGCTTACTGTTTTAGCCAATTTTTTGACCGACAGATAATGCCTCTATTCTGAAAGTCTGTAAAGTTCGGGTGCGAATTTTACCCTGTTGACGCCAAGCTTGCTAGAAAAAATAGCCACTAAGCGGTGGATATGGGCAAGCTAAAGGGTCGCCATTGGTGATTTATAAAGCGTTGGTGCGGGAAGTAATCCGCTTTATAACGCATGGCTGGACAATCATCAATTTGATAGCCCAGATAAAGCCACGATTTTTTCTCGGCGCTGGCATACTCAAGTTGAGCTTGAATGCAGACGCGTCCTAATGAAAAACGATGGAACGGGTCAAAAAAGCTGTATAAGGCGCTTAAACCGTCACTCAGCACATCAGTAACGGCAATCGCAACTAAGGTCTCTTCACCGCCATCAGGGTCATACAAATGAATAAAGCAGGGGTGAAGCCAGTCGCTATGGGTGAAGGCAATAAAGTCCTCTGCTTTAGCTGGGTACATATTGCCATCAGCATGACGCGCGGTGATGTATTGATCGTAAAGTGAAAACCAGTTTGGGTCGAGCTGGTCGCTAACCTTTACCCGCAGCCGTTTGAGTTGGCTGCGATGGCGCTTTTGGCTTTTACTTGGTTGATACCCGGCAACATCAATGCGCAAGGATTGGCACGCATTACAGTGAGGACAATGCGGGCGATACATCATGTTACCACTGCGGCGAAAACCGGCGTTGATCAGTTGCTGGTAACCCTCAGGGTGGTGCATGTCAGGGGATAGCACGACCGCAAGCTGTTCGTTCTCTGTCGATATATATTGGCAGCGAGAGGCTGGAGTAAGGCCGACCTTTAGCGCGACGCTCATGACTGCCTCTCACGAAAGTCCGCGATAACGTGCGGCATATATGCGGCTTTTAAGCGTGAGTCTCGTGCCGCGTATAGGGCGTGAATAAACTCATCCCGCGGCCATGCCTTGGCGCCGAGAGAGGCAAGGTGGGGCGTCATCATTTGGCAATCGATGTACTGACCACCTTGAGCTTGAAAGTGACGACAAAACTGCCAAAGCGCGAATTTCGAGCCATTATCGATAAGCGAAAACATGGATTCACCGCAGAAAAACTGTCCTACGGCGACACCATACAATCCCCCTACGAGTTGGTCCTCTTGCCACACTTCGACACTGTGCGCATCGTGCTGCTGGTGGAGGGCGAGGTAGGCCTCACGCATCTGGTCGGTGATCCAAGTTTGCTCAGGGCCCCTGATGGCGGCACATTGATGAATCACTGCCTCGAAGGCGTGATTGATGGTCACGGTCACTTGGCTTTTACGCGCCGCTTTGCGCAAGCTGCGACTGACGTGAAAGTCAGAGGGACGAATGATGGCCCGTTCGCTTGGCGACCACCAAAGTAACGGGTCTTCTTCACCAAACCAAGGAAAAATACCACTTCGATAGGCAGACATCAGCCGTGCAGCCGAGAGATCACCGCCAATGGCTAACAGGCCATCTGGGTGGGCGAGTGCATCGCTCACCGGAGGAAAGCGAAAATCATCTGCTGCTAATGGCGGCAAAAAGAGGGTCATACCCGCAGTCTCTCCATGTGTTACAAGCGTTGTCGCAGTTGTGCATAGCGTCCGTTTGCCGCCATGAGTGCAGCATGATCGCCTTGTTCGACAATCTCTCCGGCATCCATGAGACAAATGGTGTCCATTTGCTCAAGCCCGACCAAGCGGTGAGTGATAAACACCACGGTTTTGTTTGCACAATGTTGCTGTAGTAAGGATAGGATCTGCGCCTCCGTTTGCACATCTAGCCCTTCGGTTGGCTCATCTAATAAAACGATAGGTGCGTCATGCAGAAGGGCACGCGCAATACCAATCCGTCGTCGCTCGCCACCAGAAAGCTGTCGGCCTCCATCTCCCATCCACGCATTGAGCCCTGGCTCGGCCAGCAAGGTCTGCAAGCCTACTTGGGTTAACACTTGCGTCAGCGTCTCGTCGCTGGCCTGCGGGCATGCCAAGATCAGGTTATCGCGCAAGGTGCCATTAAACATGTCGACCCGTTGTGTGACCACAGAAATCGCTTGGCGTAACGCCGGCTCTGACCATTGACGTAAAGGCTTGCTGTCAAGATGGATCTCGCCGTTGCTTGGATCCCATGCGCGTGTTAACAAGCTAAGCAGGGTTGATTTTCCACATCCGGTCCGACCGAGTAGCGCCACTTTTTGCCCCGCATTTACGTGCAAAGAAATGCGGTTTAAGGCAGGGTTTGCAGTTTCTGGGTATTGATAACTGACGTTATCCAGCTTGAGCTCACCTTGCACCGCATCGGCATGTCCTTGCGGCGGAAAATAGACACTGGGTGTACGCTCTGTAATCCGGTTGAGCCGCTTAGCCGCGGTCAGGGTTTTCCCCAAATACTGGAAAGCCGCGGTGATGGGCATCATCAACTCAAAGCTTGCCATCGTAGTAAACGCGACCATTGCAATCAGCGGATCGGGCAAGCGACCACCCACACCATCGGCAGCTAACCAAATCATCAAAACTAAGGTTAAACCGGTTGCCGCCATCAGCACCGCATTCGCCCAGCCGGTGACGTTTGCCATGTTCGCCTGCGCGGCTAGCATGGCTTTTTCACTGTCATCAACCCGTGCACGATAACGGGATTCTGCGCCAAAAAGGGCGAGTTCGGCATGGCCTTGCAGCCAATCGAGTAGCGCGATTCGGGTAGCGGCATTTTGTTCTAATTGCTGGCGTCCATGTTGCTTACCCAGATGGTAAAAAATAACGGGTAACCCCAGCAGTAACGCCAATAAACAGCCGCCTAACGCTAGCCCTAAGGTTGGGTCGAACCAACCCAAAAACAGACTCACAGCAAGGACGCCGAGGGCGCCAACAACCATGGGACTGACCAAGCGCAGATAGACGTGATCCATCGCATCAACATCGGCCACCATGCGATTGAGCAGGTCGCCATCACGCACATTCAGGGTTTGATCCGGCACCAAAGGCGCAAGCTTACGGAAAAACGCTACCCGTAGGTCGGCAAGCAATTTAAACGTGGCATTGTGGCTGACGACGCGCTCTGCCCAGCGCCCAAAGGTACGGCCGATAGAAAAACCACGCACGCCAGCAGCGGGCAACATGTAATTGAAGGTGGCCATGCCAGTGAGTCCAGCCACGGCCGCCGCAGCGATAAACCAGCCTGATAAGGTTAATAGGCCAATCGCGGCAAACAAAGTGGCAAACGCCAACACCATGCCCAAGCTAAGACCAAACCAGTGACGCTTATACAGGCGTAAGTAGGGGAGTAGTTCACGCATCGAGATTTCTCCTGTCTGCTGAGGCCAGCATGTCAGCAAGCTGCCCTTGAGCGGCGATATCTTTGAATTTGCCTTGCTGAGTGATTATGCCGTCAGCCATGACCCAAACCTGATCGCAGTTGTCGAGCGCATCGAGGCGGTGTGACACCTGAATACAGGTTTTTCCTTGGGTCGCTGTGTGTAAGCTCAAATTGACCAGTTGCTCGCTGTGGGAATCGAGGCTTGCCGTCGGCTCATCCAATACCCATAGTGCACCGTCTTGCAATAAAGCACGTGCAACCGCGATACGCTGTGCTTGGCCGACTGATAGCCCGCCATTACGATCGCCAACGGGATGAGCCAGCCCGTCGGTCAGGCGCATAACAAACTCATCGACATAGGCTTGTGTCATCACATGATTAATCGATTCAGGCGTGGCATCAGGGTTGGCGAGCGCAATGTTGTCACGAATAGAGCCATGGAATAGCTGTGGATTTTGGCCTACCCAACTGATTGCTTGGCGCCAATGGGTGAGTGAGAGCGCTCGGCGCTCACAACCGTTAATGATCAGACTGCCGCGATAGGGTAAAAAGCCGAGCAGTGCATTCAACAGGCTCGACTTACCTGCGCCACTGACGCCAATAAGTGCAATATGCTCACCGGCTTTGACGTCAAAATTGAGCGGCCCCGCCAAGACATGGCCATCAGGGCTGAGCACTTCGAGGTCACGCGCGGTGATGGTGACAGCCTCGAGGTCGGGTGTCTCTTGGCCTTGTGTGCCGGTATCCGGTTGCGCATCGAGAAACTCGACGATGGATTCGGCAGCCCCAATCGCTTGGGCTTTTGCGTGATAAAACGTGCCAAGATCACGTAATGGCTGGTAAAACTCAGGCGCGAGCACCAGCACAAATAAGCCAGTAAATAGCGATATCGGGGCACCATAGTGGCCAAAGTTCAGTTCACCAATGAAACTGAAACCGAAATAGACAGCCACAACTGCAATGGAAATGGCCGTAAAAAACTCGAGCACGGCAGACGACAAGAAAGCCAGTCTTAGCACTTCCATGGTTCGTTTACGGAAGGTATGTGACGCTAGATGCAGTTGTTCGGCTTCTGCATCAGTGCGATTGAATAGTCGCAGTGTCGGTAAGCCACGCAAACGGTCATAAAAATAGCCTGACAGTCGTTGCAGTGCTTTGAAATTCTTGCGATTTGCGTCGGCGGCTTTGATCCCCACCAAGGCCATAAAAAAGGGCACTAGCGGTGCGGTAATCAAGAATATCAAGCCGGAGGCCCAATTGATCGGGAACACGGTGACGAGAATCACCACGGGGATCAATACGGCAATCGCCATTTGTGGTAAATAGCGGGCAAAGAAGTCCTGTAATTCTTCGACTTGCTCGAGGAGCAAGCTAGCCCAACTGCCCGCCGGACGACCTTGAATACTCACGGGGCCGAGTTCATGAAGACGATTCAAGATCAACTGGCGAATATGGTGGCGAATAGTTTGGCCACAGCGATAGCCTGTTCGCTCTTTGGCCCAACTACAGGCCGCACGCAGTAATACTACGACCCCCAGACCAATGAAACTGGGCAGTAAACTGTATTTATCGGCTTGTTCGATAATGAGCTGATAAAGCAAATGGGCGAGGAGCGCTGCTTGGGCAATGAGTAGCAGTCCAGATGTAAAGGCTATGCCAATCGTCGCAACTAACCAGGGTTTGGCTAACACGCTCTGCGACTTGAGCCATTTCGTTAGCGCCCGCTGTTTAGATTTATCCATATCGTCTTATTGTTTTATGAAAGGCCTGCGAGTGAGGCAGAGCAGGCTGCTCAGGGGCAGCCTGCGTGGGATCGCGCGAGGGTTACTTCTCAGCTAACCCGTCAAGGTAGCGCTCAGCATCGAGTGCTGCCATACAGCCGGTGCCCGCTGACGTGATCGCTTGGCGGTAGACATGATCCATCACATCGCCAGCGGCAAAAACGCCTTCAATGCTGGTTTGTGTGGCGTTACCGTTCAGGCCGGAAGCCACTTTGATGTATCCGTTTTCCATCTCCAATTGACCGGCAAAAATGTCAGTGTTTGGCTTATGACCGATAGCGACGAATACGCCCATGACATCCAGCGTTTCTGTCGCATCACTTTGGGCATCTTTTAAGCGCACGGCCGTGACGCCCATTTCATCGCCGAGTACCTCGTCCAGCACACGGTCAGTGTGTAAAACGATGTTACCGTTCTCAACTTTTTCCATCATGCGATCCACAAGGATTTTTTCCGCACGGAAGCTATCACGGCGGTGCACTACATGGACTTCAGAGGCGATGTTGGACAAATACAAGGCTTCTTCGACCGCGGTATTACCACCGCCAATCACAGCCACTTTTTGGTTGCGATAGAAAAAGCCATCGCAGGTTGCACAGGCGGAGACACCACGGCCTTTAAAGGCTTCTTCTGATGGCAAACCAAGATATTGTGCGGATGCACCTGTCGAAATAATTAAGGCATCGCAGGTGTATTCGCCACTGTCGCCTTTTAAACGAAATGGGCGCTGAGACAGATCAACGTCGTTGACGTGATCAAAAATAATCTCGGTGTCGAATTTCTCCGCATGGTCTTTCATGCGGTCCATCAAGGCTGGACCCGTGAGGCCTTCTGGATCGCCAGGCCAGTTTTCTACATCTGTGGTGGTGGTTAGCTGGCCGCCTTGTTGCATACCCGTGATCATGACTGGATTCAGGTTGGCACGCGCCGCATAAACAGCAGCGGTGTAGCCAGCAGGGCCTGAGCCAAGGATCAATAGGTTAGCATGCTTAATGTTACTCATTCACGTCTCCGGGCAGGATAGAGGTTCGTTTTGAATGGCCTGATTGTAGGTAAATTGGACGGGTAAAGAAAGGGCACCGTGACGGTGCCCTGTGATTGTAGGGTACAAAACGCACATTAATGTGCGGCTTTTAATGCGTCCATGGCATCAACGTAAGGAAGTTCAAAGCCTTCAGCCACTTCTTTGATGGTGACTTGACCATGAATAACGTTCAAACCATTGCGCAGGTGTTGATCTTCTACCAAGGCATCGCGATAGCCTTTGTTAGCCAACTTCACGATATAAGGCAGGGTCGCGTTGTTGAGAGCAACGGTAGAGGTGCGAGCAACCGCGCCAGGCATGTTAGCAACACAGTAGTGAACCACATCATCAACAATGTAGGTTGGATCCGCATGGGTGGTCGCGTGTGATGTCGCAAAACAGCCGCCTTGGTCAATGGCAACATCGACCACGGCCGCACCTGGTTTCATGCGCTTGATGTGGTCTTCGTTAACCAGTTTTGGCGCGGCTGCACCTGGGATCAGTACTGCACCGATAACCAGATCAGCATTGAGAACGTGTTGCTCCAGTGTTTCTTCTGTGGAGTAGACCACTTTTGCGCGACCTTGGAATTCTTCATCCAAACGACGCAGTGTATCGACATTTTTGTCTAAAATAGTCACGTCAGCACGTAGGCCAACGGCCATGCGAGCTGCGTTTGAACCGACAACACCACCGCCGAGTACTACGATTTTGGCCGGTTCAACGCCTGGAACACCACTTAGTAGCATGCCTGAGCCGCCGTGTGATTTCTCCAGTGCTTGTGCACCTGCTTGAATAGACATACGGCCCGCTACCTCAGACATAGGTGCAAGGAGTGGCAATCGACCTTTAGAATCTGTTACGGTTTCATAGGCGATACAGACGGCTTTACTCTTAATTAAGTCTTCTGTTTGTGGAAAATCTGGTGCAAGATGCAGATAGGTGAATAAAATCTGTCCTTCACGGAGCATGGCACGCTCAACCGCTTGCGGCTCTTTGACTTTAACAATCATCTCGGCCTTGGCGAACACGTCAGCCGCGGTAGGAAGGATAGATGCGCCGGCGGCTTTGTAGTCGTCGTCAGAGAAGCCAATACCGTTACCAGCGTTGGTCTCTACGTAAACGGAGTGGCCGTGAGAAATAAGTTCGCGGACACTTGCTGGAACCATACCAACGCGGTATTCATGGTTTTTGATCTCTTTTGGAACGCCAATGATCATGCTGTCACCTCTTGTTTATTCAGTGTTATCGGCTGGCTAGTTGTTGATATTGTCAATTTTCAGGCTAGTATAAAGGGAAAAAATCAGCATTTGATGCTAAAATTTATAAAGATGTTATTT
>NZ_MUFK01000062.1:0-12221 GCF_001996085.1 Salinivibrio sp. PR5 | reverse complement strand
ATCCATATCTATTATTTATACATGGACATTAAACAGCTGCGTTACTTTATTGCTGTCGCGGAGGCGGGGAGCTTTACCCACGCCGCACAGGAGCTTCACATTGCGCAACCTGCGTTGAGTATCGCGATCAAAAAGCTTGAACACCATCTTTCTATGCCCCTTTTCGTGCGCGGCGAGAAGCGGATTCAGCTAACGCAAGAAGGCCAAGTGCTGCTCACTCATGCGCATCGTGTGGTGCAACAGATGCGCGATACGGCCACCGCAATGGATGAGCTGAAAGGGTTGCAAAAGGGCGAGGTTCGGATTGGTGTGCCCGGTATGCTGGGTTCCTACTTTTTTCCGGACTTATTGATGGGGTTTCGGCGACGCTATCCTGACTTAAAGTTAACCATTATCGAAGCTGGCACCCATTCATTACGAAAGATGCTACTCGAGAGTGACTTGGATCTGGCGGTGATCACCGCCAGTGATGTGCCCTCATCGTTAGAAACCATGCCCCTCATTTCCTCGCAAATGGTTTCTGTGGTCAGTAAGGAACACCCACTTGCCGGGTACCAAACCCTCGACTATCAGACCTTTTTCGATCATGAGCTGATCATGTTTCGCCCCGGCTATTTCCATCGGGACTATTTGGATCATATTTGCCATCAATACGCGATACACCCCAAGCTGTCTTTGGAAACGAATTTGCTGGCGATGATTTTAAACATTGTGCGTCATGGCGTTGCGATTAGCGCATTGCTTGAGATGGTAACCGAGCATGAACATGGCATTGTGGGGATCCCATTCACTCAGCCGATTAACCTCGATATCTCAATGGCATGGCGTAAGGATGGTTATCTGTCTTTGGCTGATCGTGCCTTTATTGATTATGTGAAAGCCCACAACCCCTCCACACAATAGAGTACCCGCTGGGATCATTTGCCCCTATACTCCATGCAGGAATACCGCTAAAATCGCCGGCTAATTTATCGCCCGTCTTGGGGTATCCCCCATCCTCAAGGCCTCTGGGCTGACCAAGAGACGATAACGTGACACCAACTGCTATTTACGATTACACCCCCTACTGGGCCGCTTGCTTTGGACCGGCGCCTTTCCTGCCTACAACCCGAGAAGAGATGGATATACTCGGCTGGGACAGCTGTGACATCATCATTGTGACCGGTGATGCCTATGTCGATCACCCCAGCTTTGGTATGGCGGTGATTGGTCGCGCGCTTGAAGCACAAGGCTTTCGAGTCGGGATCATTGCGCAGCCTAATTGGCACAGCAAAGATGACTTTATGGCATTGGGTGAACCGAACCTGTTTTTTGGTGTTACCGCGGGCAATATGGACTCCATGATCAACCGCTACACCGCGGATAGAAAACTGCGTCATGATGATGCCTATACGCCTAACAATGAAGGTGGAAAGCGCCCCGATCGCGCTGTACTCGTATACTCACAGCGTTGTCGAGAAGCGTACAAGCAAACCCCGATTGTGCTGGGCGGCATAGAAGCCAGCTTGCGCCGTTTAGCACACTATGACTATTGGTCAGACAAAGTCCGTCGCTCTGTGTTATGTGATGCGAAAGCCGACATTCTGCTGTTTGGCAATGCGGAACGTGCCTTGATTGAAGTGGCTCACCGTCTTTCGCGGGGCGAAGCACTGGCTGATATGACACGGATCGCGGGGACAGCAGTGATGATGAAGCATCCCCCAGAAGGCATGGCCGAAGTTGACTCAACGCGCATCGATAGGCCGGGTAAAGCCATGGTGATGCCAAATCCCTACGCCACTGAAACGCAATGTGAAACGAGTAAGAAAGCTGAACCTGACGCAGCGAAACCGATCACGATTCGTCCTTCTCGCCACGATGCGAAAAATACCTATGTGCGTTTGCCGTCATTTGAGAAGCTCAAAAACGATCGCATTTTATACGCCCACGCCAGTCGCGTGATGCACTTAGAAGCCAACCCCTATTCAGCGCGCGCTCTGGCCCAACAACACGGCGATCAGCTGCTTTGGATCAATCCACCTCCTGTGCCACTGACTACCGAAGAAATGGATTACGTGTTTGGTCTTCCTTATGCACGTGTTCCTCATCCTAAATATGGAAAGGCGAAAATTCCCGCCTACGACATGATCAAAACCTCAGTAAACATTATGCGTGGGTGTTTTGGCGGATGCTCATTTTGCTCAATTACCGAGCACGAGGGACGGATCATTCAAAACCGCTCACATGAATCGATCATTGAAGAGCTCAACGATATTCGTGATAAAGTGCCCGGCTTTACCGGCACCATTTCTGATCTCGGTGGGCCTACCGCGAACATGTACCGTTTAGGCTGTTCGGACCCCAAAGCCGAGCGCAACTGTCGGCGACCGTCTTGCGTGTTTCCTAAAATTTGCGACAAGCTAAACACAGATCACCGTCATACAATTGATTTATATCGTAAAGCTCGCCAAGTCGAAGGGATTAAAAAAGTCTTGATCGCGTCAGGCGTCCGGTACGATCTCGCGATTGAATCGCCCGAATACGTGAAAGAGTTGGTCACCCACCATGTTGGAGGTTACCTCAAAATCGCCCCCGAACACACCGAGAAAAACACCCTCGATCTAATGATGAAGCCGGGGATGGGCGCCTATGAGCGCTTTAAAGCCCTGTTTGAAAAATACAGCAAAGAAGCAGGCAAAAAACAATACCTTATCCCCTACTTTATTGCCGCTCATCCCGGATGTACGGATGAGGATATGGTGCATCTGGCATGCTGGCTGAAAGAAAACGACTTTGAGTGTGATCAGGTGCAGAACTTCTACCCATCACCGATGTGTAATGCCACCGCGATGTATCACTCTGAGACCAACCCACTGAAGCGAGTGAAGTATAAAAAACGCGAAGATCTCACCGTCGCCAAAGGCGAGCGTCAACGTAGACTGCACAAGGCACTGTTACGTTACCACGACCCTGCTAACTGGCCACTGATCCGTGACGCTTTGGTACGTATGGGTAAAAGCCACCTTATAGGTAACGGCCCTAAATGTTTGATCCCGAAAGAAGACGCTCCAACTAAAGTGGGACGTCAGCGCCGCTCTGGACGTCATGGCACCCAGCGCTTTGCGACCAAACATCCGAATCAACCCGATATTCGTCGTCCCAGCGGCAAAAGCCGTGCGTCGGCCACTACCAATAAGCCGTCTCGCAAGCGTAAATAACCGTTTAGCGATAGGATCAAAAACGCCCCAACATCTCGCGATGGGGGCGTTTAACCGTTTGCCGAGCAAACAGGTCGTTAACGAAATAGCTCGGCGCCAATGACCATCAGCGCAAGCACGCCCGCAATCCCCCCGACAACCCACGCAATTTTCTTTTGCGTGCCCTCATCAAGGTACTGTGCCGCGGTGATACCAACCAAAACCAGCAAGATGATAACAATCGTTTTAAGCATCTGTTTTGCCTTCGTTTTTAGCCATTATTTCACTGTACGCGAAACCCATTTACGTGCAAGCTCAATGTTACTTTACGTGTTCAGTATGGACACGATCACTGCGGGTGCACGCTAAACGCAGCAATACCTGCAATGGATGCCGCAATTGTTGCTCACTAAACCGTTTTACCTGACTGCGACACGAATAGCCCGTCGCGAGGACTCGCTCCGCCGGCAATTCGGCCAACTTGCCTGACCAACTTAAATCGTAAATGGCTTGCGAGGTCTCACGCTTATCGGCTTCGTGGCCATAGGTACCCGCCATACCACAGCATCCAACCGATACCGGTTTTAGCTCGGCACCAAAGTGAGCGAACAGTTGTGCCCACTGCTGCTCTGCATGTGGCAATTGTGTTTTTTCAGTACAGTGACCAAACAGATACCAGGTTCCTGCGTCTATAGTGTCCGCTGGCGGCAATGCTGGCACCACTGACATCAACCACTCGTGACTGAGTTGAACGTTAAAATCGCCTCGTTTTTTGCCCAACGCTTCGCAGTATTCATCACGATAGCAAAGCACCAATGCCGGATCGACGCCCACCAAGGGAATATTCAGCGCAGCAAGTTGATTAAGAAACGCAGCGGTATTCTGTGCCGTTGCCCCAAACCGGCGTAAGAAGCCTTTCACATGCTGGGCCTTACCGTTGGGCTTAAACGGAACCAACATCGGCACTTTCCCCAGTTGGCGCGCAAGCTGAATAAGATCATGCACAAGCGGTGCTTCATAAAAGCTGGTAAACGGATCTTGGACAATCAACACATAATTTTCACGCTCTTGCGCAGACAGAGCTTGCAGCCAAGTTAGATCAAATTTTAGCGCATGATCGCCAGCCAAAGACGCTGCTAAGGTGGGCACCGATAACGCAGGCGTATCAGTATATCCCACCAATCTTGCCGTCAACCCTTGTGCCCAGCGGGGTTGAGTGACAGCGTTTACCAACTTAGGCGCTTTTGCCATCAGGGGCAATAACGTTTCAATGTTCGCCACGAGGTGGTCTTTGATCGGACGCGGGTAGCGGCTGTAATACAATTGCATAAACCGAGAGCGAAAGCTGGGAACGTCGACTTTAATCGGGCATTGGCTCGCACACGCTTTACACGCCAAACAGCCATTCATCGCTTCCATCACTTCGTGGCTAAAATCGTCCGCTTGCTTACGTCGAGTAAAATAGCGGCCAAATTTTTTCATCACCTCACGCACCGAAGGGGATTGGGTCATTAGGGCCTGTTCCACATCGAGCGGATCGACACCCTGCTCAGCCAATAGACGCAACCATTCCCGTACGATCCCCGCGCGTCCTTTGGGAGAATGGCGACGGTCGTAGCTAACTTTCATCGACGGACACATCGGTGACGCGGTGTCATAGTTAAAGCACAACCCGTTTCCGTTACACTCCATCGCGCCTTTAAAGCTGTCGCGAACCTCAACGGGGATTTGCCGGTCATAAAAACCACGCTTGGTGTCATCAACACGAACCAACGCATCTTCGCTATTAATAGGCGTACAAATTTTGCCGGGATTCATGCGGTTTTGCGGATCAAATGCCGCTTTAACTCGCCGTAATTGGGTAAACAAGGTGTCACCAAAAAACGCCGGTCCGTATTCAGAACGATATCCTTTGCCATGCTCCCCCCACATCAAACCACCGTATTTCGCGACCAGCGCAACGACTTGGTCTGACAGGGTTTTCATGATTCGCTCTTGTTCCGGATCGCACAGGTCTAGTGCGGGGCGAACATGGAGCACACCCGCATCGACATGACCAAACATGCCATAATGCAGATCATGGCTGTCTAACAAGGCTCGAAATTCACTAATAAAGTCGGCTAGGTGTTCAGGCGGCACACAGGTATCTTCGGCAAAAGGCACCGGCTTCGCTTTCCCTTTCGTCGCCCCGAGCAGGCCGACCGCCTTTTTTCTCATCGCATAGATCTTGTTGATCGACGCGAGATCGCGACAGATTTGGTAGCCAATCACGCCCTGTTGCTCGTGCTCAATCAAGGCATCCAGCTTGTCACAAAGAGCGGTAATTTGTTGATCAATATCGTCAGCGTCATTGCCTGCAAATTCCACCATGTTGATGCCATGCATGGTTTTGCCCGGCACGTCTTGCAACAAATCACTCACGGTGTGCCAGACAATGTCGTTGCGTGCCAAATCCAATACCTTGGCATCGACAGTTTCAACCGATAACGCCTTGGCCTCGACCATCATAGGAGCATTGCGCAAGGCAGAGTCAAAGCTGTCGTACTTGATGTTGACCAAGGTGCGCACCGTCGGGATCGGAGTAATGTTTAAGGTCGCTTCGGCAATAAAGGCCAGCGAGCCTTCCGCGCCGCATAAGACGCGGCAGATATCAAACCGACTCAATGCGTCATCATAGACATGCTTGAGATCGTAACCAGTAAGAAAGCGGTTTAAAGGCGGAAAGGTACGCGTAATCAAATCTCGGTGCTCTCTACACACCGACGAGACAGTCTCTAATGCACGACCGGCAAGATCGTCTCGCTCCATCGCATGATTTAATTGATCACTATCTAAAGGTTGCGTATCTAACACACTGCCATCGACGAGTACCGCCTTTAGACCCAATACATGGTCAGAGGTTTTCCCGTAACGAAGCGAGCCTTGTCCCGATGCATCCGTATTGATCATACCGCCAATGGTGGCGCGATTACTGGTCGAAAGGTCGGGCGAGAAGAAGAAACCGTAAGGCCGCAGGACATCATTGAGCTGATCTTTAATCACACCAGCTTGCACCCTGACCCAGCCTTGCTCTGGGTTTACCTCCAATACCTGATTCATGTGGCGAGAAACATCTACCACCACATGTTTCGTCAGTGACTGACCGTTAGTGCCCGTTCCGCCACCGCGAGGAGAGAATTTAATCGCATTGAAAGGCGGCGCTTGTACGGTGTGCCCAATGAGTGCGAGGTCGTCCACACTCGCGGGGAAAAGCACTGCTTGTGGCAGTGCCTGATAGACGCTGTTATCGGTCGCCACCGCCAATCGGCTCGCGTAAGTTGACTCAATATCGCCTTCAAAGCCTGCTTGCTGCAAAGCGGTTAGAAAATCAACGACGGCGGACGACAAGCCCGCCTGTGGGTGTATTGCCGGTATCATTGCTGTTCCTGTGCGCAGTATCCACCATGCCTGGTGTGACTTTTTGTTGTGCTGTCACTTTACCTTAACTCTACGCGCAGCCAAAGCGATCACCCATAATTCACCATCAACCCATCACAAAGCACCATTCGCCAAACGTAGCTATAACGATTGCATGCCTATTTTTCGGGCTAACCAACGTGCTAACTCAGGGCTGGCGATCAATGCCCAAGGCGGTATGCTCCAAATTGCCATGCACGTGAAAATCAGCAACACCCAACTGACCCCAGTTAACTGGCTGACACCATAAGCAATACCGAGAATGATCCCCGCGCCGAGAATAATCCACGCAAAAGTGAGTATTTTTCCGCCTCGTGTTTGTGCGGGTTTACGGGTTGGGAACAGCTTATGCCAAACTTGACCGGTATAAACGCCGGCCGCGAGTGCGGCAAGATACAGCAAATTTGGCAACTTCACCGCCAATGCTGCAAGCGCCAATACGATGCATACCAACAGCCATATCCGTGCGGTATTGAGCAGAGGACGCGCATTTTTTACCGTCAGACTATCGAGTTTGACGGTCACACTTGCAATGCCGACACCAATCAAGCCGCCAATGATGACATCACTGGCAAAGTGTACACCGAGGTACATCCGATTCAGGCCCATCAATACAATCACTAATACTGTCAGCGCCAACGCTCCATAGGCGGGCGGATGCTCAGCGCGCCGCTTAAGATACCAAGCCGTTGTTACCGCTGCCGCCAGTAAGGTGTGGCCGCTCGGTACTGTAAAACCTCTCGCATCACCGATTTTTAACTCGGGCCAAATAAAGAAAGGCCGAGGCATTGCAAAGCCGCTTTTTAGAAGGGTTGATACCGCGGCAGCACTGATCAGCAAAAACAACAAAGACAAGGCCGATTTATGGCCCCTGAAGACCAGAAATAGCGGCACAAAAGCAAGATAGAATGCCGTTTCCCCTAAAATATTGACCAGCCAAAAGACCTGAGTGGTGAACGAAGCCATAGTCTCGCCCATTGCGGCAACGGCTTGCTGGACACCCGAGACTAACCCGTACTGACTCACATAAAAGGCAGGGGCGAGTGCGCTAAAGTCTGCCAACGCGGTCACATCGCTGCTTGGCACTTTATCGACCAACGACCACAGTAGCGCTCCCCTATCATTAAATCGGTATTGATAGTCTTCAGCGTGCGCTTTGGGTACGAGTCGGGCTTCGTCAATTTCAGAGGCAAAGTTCGGCGCTAGCCACGCAGGCAAGATGCCAGTACCATCCGCTTGGGAGACAACCGGTAATGGGGCCAGGCTGCGACAATCAAACAAGACGCCGCGATGATCCTGATAGCGCACCTTACCAACATCGACGCGAATAGCGGTCTCTTCAAACACTTCTCGTGCTAATGCTTTTTGCGGGGATTCCGCAAGGCTTACACGGCCGCCCGGTAATCCATAGCGGCCACTGACGCGGTCTTTGACCAGCAGCAAGCGCCCTGCAGGATCAACCACCATACAGGCCACGCCAGCGATCCCTTGCTCAGGTGAAAACGTATTCTCTGCGTCGGCTAACACAGAACTCGACACCAACCAACTAACAACTGACAATAGTAAGGCGATACTCCGTTTCATTCGGCAGCTCCTGAATGCATGTGTCGTAACAAAACAAAAAAGGACAAAGGATGACGCAGCCTGACCCTCTTTCTCCCTATTATTATCATCATAACTTCCTATGCTTGATGGATTTAGTGTCTGAACGTGATTGGGATCTGCTCAATCACGCAGAGCGTCATTGGATCACCACCTTTCAACAGCTTAGCTTTAAGGCGCAATGTTTGCTGATCCGATTATTGATGCGTCGTCATGATTGGTTTGTCGCCGAAAAATTGGTGTATCACGAACTCGGCGACTTGTCTCCCTTGCTTGATGAATTGGCCACGCAGGGCTATATCCGCCTCACCCATCAGGCGGCCACCGAGGTGGTGCTGAATCTTCTGACCAAACCCCAAATGGCTCGCGCTTATCCGCAAGCAAACATGCCAAAAAGCGCCAGTAAAGCGCAATGGCAAGCGGCGATTCAAGCGACGTATGGCGACACGTTGACCAGCCCAACCATACTCATTGAGTGTCTGCAACCTGAGTTGTTATCCGTATTTTTACTGCTCTACTTTGGTAACTCGCGCCAAGATTTAAGTCAGTTTGTGGTGGCCGAGCTGGGCATTCAAACCTTTGAGGCTTATCCTCTCCGTCAATCAGAACGTCTCTTTCACTGTCGTGAACACATTGACCACTGGTTACACTTGTCGGCATTAAATGAGCATTATTGGCAAGCGAAAAAAGCCAAGCAACCCGATACCATTCTCGCCCTGACCGACCAGCTTCCCGCGCCGTACGCATGGCCACCACTGGAACGGAAACGCCAACGGTTAGTGAATCGCATTGCCCGTGAACACGAACGCCATGTAAACCTTGATACGGCGCAAATGCTCTATCAAACCACCAAACAGCCTCCAAGCCGTGAACGACAAGCGCGGATAGCCATCAAGCAAGACGATATCGACTTGGCCTCCACACTGATCGGCACCATGTTGCGCACCCCCCATGATGAGGATGAACGTGACATCGCCTATCGCCTCGCCCAACAAAAAGCCGTCCGACAACCTGGCAGGCTCCATGACTTGCCTGAAACATATACCAATGAAATACACACAGAGCACCTCCTGTTACCCTTACACGATCGCGTCGAGTGGGAAGTCGCCGATTATTATCGTGCCCAAGGTTGGACCGTCTGGTACAGCGAAAATTGCTTATTGAACGCACTTTTTGGCTTGTTTTTTTGGGACATCCTTTTTATGCCCGTCCAAGGGGCATTTCTTAACCCATTTCAACGCGGGCCACGTGATATATACAGTGAGGAGTTTTGTGATGCGCGCCAACCCGCCATTGACGATCGCCTCAGTGACATAGAAAACGCACGTAAGCTGATAAAGCAGCATTATGCAGAAAAGCACGGTATCACCAATGATTGGGTCCACTGGGGAGTTATCGAATGGCCATTACTGGACGCAGCGTTACGCGCGCTCTCCCCCCATCAACTCAAAGCGTGTTTCGAAAGGATTTTGTTTGATCGACGACACAACCGCAGTGGTCAGCCTGATCTTTTTATGTGCCGAGCCGATGACTATCAATGGGTCGAAGTAAAAGGGCCCGACGATACACTCCAGCACCATCAAAAACGCTGGCTGCATTTTTTTGATCATCATGCCATCAATGCAAAAGTCACCTATGTGCAGCGCTGCCCGTAGTAACAATAATGCGATTACTGGGCAACGCGTGACGGTGCAAGGCCTAGCCTAAAGAGAGATGACGATGTTTAGAGTGACACTGTCACTCATCACTTTCAACGGTGGGATTAAAAATGTAGCGTGAGCCGTCAAAGACTAAGCGTTTAATCAATTCACGACAGTGCTGAAGTCCCGATTGATCAAAAGACAAGCCGTAGCGCTGCATGCCCCACTTTTGTTGACGATTCTCTACTTGTCCACTCAGCACAAAACAGTCATCCCCGTGAGAAGGCCGGACTTGAATCGCGAGTTGGTGCTTCATTTCAAACACGGGAGCAATAGCATCAAAACTAAATCCACAACCACCGGCGGAGATATCGGTTAGGTTGACCGACAAACGTCGCTTCTCAAGTGGGATTTCACCTTTGACGTTGAGCTCATAACGGCTTTCTTTCCGCTGTTGAATCAGCTTGGCTTGCTGCGGTAATTCCACCAGCATAATCGCGACTGGCGACATCATGATGTGTGAGATCCGTGAGGCAAAACGAATTTTGGTGCCTTCGCCCTCATCCGATACGCCATCAACCGCAATGCGATACCCTTCGACAAAGAACTGATTCAACTGCTTAATGTTACGGGTGGGAATGGTAAAGAACAGTCGCTGTTCGCCATCAAAGCCAATGAAGGTACTCTGGCAGCTAAAAATTTGCCCAACCGGGGTTTTAATTTGTACGTGAGTGGCGGTGCCATGTTTAAGAAAGCCAACCGCACGTAAGCCAATCACGGCTTCTTCACGCACTGTTTTATACTTTTTGGCTTTAAGATCGGGGAGTGCTTGGGTCATGAATTATCTTATAGCGTTATAGTTATCAACTATTTATACAGCTAGCGAAATAAGGGGTCAACAATGGAGCACACTAAGACTGTGCCCCATCACTGATTGTGTTAGATCATTAACATCGCAAATAGCATCAGCGGCATCGACTCGCCATTACTAGACACAATTTGATTACCCTCAATAGTGGCAGTGAGCTCAAACTGTCCCTCATTCATCGTCGCGTATCCCGCTTTGATCAACTGCTGTTTTTTCGCCTGCCATTGCGGCTGGCTTAGCAATGCATCTGGCACGGTAATGTCGATATTGCCTGACAAACGGCTGACCAAGGCATTTAAGTCTAACTGCGCAGCGGCTTGTGGGTCCGCTTTGGCTAAGTTCAGCGCAACATTAGCGCTTACATCGCCATCCGGTAAGGTGATACTCGCCGGTGCAATATCTAACGCTAGTCCTTGCTGTAATAGCGTCATCATCGCTTGATCCAGTGCGTCAACTTGCTCTGGGTTCTCAAGATCAGATGATAGGCCGGCGATCGTCGCCATCGCCTGATAGTCTAGCCCTTTCGCATCAAAGACCAACGCGATGTTGCGCCATTCACTGTTATCCGGCAACGTAAATGAAGACACGGTAATGCGGTTTGCATTATCAATGCGCGCACGTGTGTTTTCGTCTGCATTGACCATTTGATTGCTGATCTGAATTTGACTTTTTCCGACTCGATAAGCTTGGTTGCTGGTATCAACCAGACGCATGCCTTCAACCGAAAATGCCTGCTCACCAATCCAAAGATCATCTTGTAAATAACCCCGTCCTTGACCCTTAGCCGTATCTATTTTTATCTGCTCGCCGTTATCGGCGTTCAGCGCCGCCGCTGGCCAGTTAAAATCAAAGGTAATTTCACCATCGCGCGCCAAGCTCCCCATCAAGGTGAGCTCGCTGGCTGTCAGATTCTTGCCTTCATTCGTGAATGAGAAAGGTGCGACGGTCAACTGATAATCCGATGCTCCTGTCACAAGCGTTTCCATATCCAAGCGGATAGGGGTCGGGTTACCCGGCCATAGTCGCTGGGTGAGTGTTTGTAGCTCGGGGGTCAACACTAAGGTATTGGTGGATGATACGCCGAGCACACCATGGGTGATCTCTGAGGAAAGATCATACTCACTGGGCAGACCCGCCTCTTCTAGAGCTAGCTTGACGTCACCTTTAAAGTGCAAACGCGTCACAGCGCGAGAATCAAGGTAACCGCGATGGTATTCCCGTTGTTCTACCGTAATGTCTGGCGAGCTAAACTGTGCCACTTCGCGTTCATACATAGATTGCGCGATTTGACCGGTGGCAAACGGCCAACATGCCGCCACCGCAACAGCGCCAGCCATGGCGCCGTATTTTCCTAGAAACATATCTTTTGCCCTCAAGGCACTCGAAAAGCTCTAGTGTAACCAAAAATAGACGGTGACGATAACACTGACATGGCATCCTGCGTGACGGGCGACAACCGCCGATATAGCAATCCGTATC
>NZ_MUFK01000061.1:0-12261 GCF_001996085.1 Salinivibrio sp. PR5 | reverse complement strand
GACAAGTATGTATACAAAATATGATGAATAAAAACGCTGACTTCACACAGCTTCTTTTACAATGGAAGCAAGGTGATCGACAATCTGAATCAGAACTTTACCATCTGGCTTATGCTAGGTTAAAGCAACTGGCGGCACTTGAAAGCAAAAGAAGTAGTGATAACTTTGGTGCTGACAACACGATTATTAGTGATGCTATTCACAGTGATACTATGCTTGTTAATGAAGCTTATATCAAAATGACGCAAGTGGATTTAACAGATGTGAATAATCGAAAGTCATTCTATCTCATGGCTGCAAAAATTATCCGTCAGGTATTGATTGAACAAGCAAGAAAATTACATGCTAGTAAGAGAAAATCGACCAGAATTTTCGTAGATAAAAATCAGTTGAGTGGATTAGATAGAATGCTAGTTTTTGATATGGAGCTCGAGAAGTTTGGGCATCGCTATCCTAGGCAAGCTGATGTTTTAAAAATGAAGTATCTGGTTGGAATGAAAGTGGATGAAATTAGCCAGACGTTGAGTTGTAGCAAAAGCTTGATCGAAAAGGATCTTAAATTCTCGAAAGGATGGTTTGCATCGAGGATGCGTGCTCAATGAAGCGGAAGCTATTTGTTATAACGTGTATTTTATGTGTGTCCTTCTTTATCTTAAGACCAGATAGTGAAGGTGCCGAAGAAAAAGCAACAAAAACTAAACTTGAGACAGTTGGATCGCTAAAAAGCAAAAATAAAGCGTTACTCCCTTTTTTCTCACCAGCTCCTTTATTAGTGACTGAGCAGGATATACAAGTAGAAGAAACGTTAGAAGAAACAATTTCCCAAGCTTCTATCGCTCCAGTCAAAAAGCCAAAAACATCTCTCGATGACAGCCTTGAGGATGAAGCGGCGTTGTTGGCGACTCAAGCGTCGTCACGAGAAGTGGTTGGTTATCAGAAGCCTAGTAACAGTAAACCAACCATCGATCCTCATGTTTTTTCTCAAATATCTGCGGAGGTTGCAACGTGGCGCTTGGAACAAGACGTTGCCATGTATCATCGGGTTTCGTTCCAAAATTTATTTATTGATGCTGAAGATGATTTCTTAAGTTATCAAGTCGGCATTGAGGGAGCAAAAACACAGTCTATTTCTGTCCGGTTATCATCAAGCCAGGTTGTAGTGAGCGGCACGCCGAATGATCATCTGGAGCGCTTAACTTTAGTAATCAGGGCGCGAGATAATCACCATGGCAGCGGTGAAGAGAGTTGGGCCGTTGCTCGTTTTCCTTTGCCGGGGATTGAGGACAAACCTGATAAGGCAGAGGTGCTTGTTGACCAACCCTTGTATCGTTTAACAACTACACGGATTCGCGATGAAAATGGTGTCGCTTATGATATCTTGCAATGCGAGATTTTCTTACTTCGTGATGATGCGGTTTGGTATGCCATCGGCCGAGATCGTTTAAAATGTCCAGATATGTCAAATATCGCGCAGCGGGGAGCTTACAGAGTTGAAGGTGATGCTGTTTTAATCCAGTTATCGCGTGAAGCTGGCGAGATCACTTGGTTACTGCGCTTTGATTATGATGCTTATTATGGGCCAAGTGCACATCACTACTTGGTTACGCAACGACGTGGTGGGCAATACCAAACCGATACGCTTTTTGATAACAAACGGGCGGCAGAAGCACGGTTGAATATGCATACCGGACGGCATATCTATGAAGGCCGTTATTTTGACCACTTGTTAATGGATCCTGAGGGTAACTATTACTTGGTGGGCATGATGAATTACATCTACAACGTCCGTATTGATGATCCAAGTTATTATCAGCCTGCAGACTCCGATCTAAATATTACCCATCCTATTCATAGTATGACGTGCGCTGACATTGAACGCTGGTATGGCTACTCAGTGTTGATTGGTCCATCACAATACAACACGCTCATCAGCACAAGTGGTGATCCCATGGGAAATTATCCTCCTCAGTGTGGTACTTACCAGCAAACGCCGACGAGAGTGGCGCTCTACCTAGACTTTTCTTTTGATCCGAGTGATATACCGATTCATGGGCGTATCTACTCTTACTTGTTACACCCTAAGCCTGAATATAAAGATCGCTTAGAAACGTTTAAGATCAATCTTCTCTATGCTGAACCACAGGAGTAGTATGATATATAGACAGATTTTATCTATTTTGGCCTGATTTTTATTCGAAAAGTGGCTTTGAGATAAAAAAGACTAAAAAAAATTACGGTTTTTGTATAGCTTTACGTCCCTTGTGCTAGCAAGGTGTTAGCAACAAAATGAACGAAAATGCGCAGATCGCTTGATCGTGCGCGTAGTTTTTGCAGTTTATTTCAGGGACAAAGATGAATAAAAAAACACTTCTTGCGGCATCCGTTGCGATTGCATTGACCGGTTGTAATGGCTCTGGCTCTTCTGAGCAATCAACGCCATCGAAAGATATGGTAACCATTACGGCAATCGATGGTTATTTGAGTAATGCTGTCGTTTTTATCGACCAAAATAACGACGGTAACTGGAATAAATCCGAGCCTGTTATCGCACAAACGAATAGTGATGGTAAGGCTCAGGTTGCACGTGAAAAGATTAAAGAAAAAGGACCTATCGGGATACAGATTATCGCTGAAGGCAGTCCTAAACTGAGTTGGCTCGAAGAGTTAGGCTTGGATCCTCAAGCGACGATTGACCAAGATTTGAAAGGACAAAAGCTCAATAAAGAAGTCGCATTAATGGCGCCGAGTTCTACTCTTAAGAACAAAAATATTGTTATTTCACCATTGTCTGATTTGGTCGCAAGTAGAGTGCGCCAAGGTGAAAGTGAAGACGTCGCAATCGACGCGGTGCAAACGGCATTAGGTATTGAAGACTCAGCAGAAATCTTCGATGACTATGTGGGCAAAAATAAAAAACTGCATAAAGTTGCTCAGGTACTGACAGTTTCAAAGGCTGACAGTAAAGCTGAGTATGATGAAATGGCTTTAAAGATCGCTGATCGGGCGGTCCAACATGTTGATACCTTGACTGATGAGCAGTTGGAAGATGCGACGTATAAGCCAGTAATTACGCGCGATAATAACAACGACAGCTTTACGATCACTGAAAACCACACAGTAAAAGTAAACGCCGATGCCTTAGCTAAACTACAGGCAAAGCTGAGTGACAAAACGAAATCATTAATGGATACCGACAGTTTTCCAGTCATTGATTTAGATATTGCGGAGCTATTCAGTGATAAAGATACTACAGCACCAGTAGCGTGGTCGGTAGACTCATTGTCGCCAGATATGGGGATTCAGATCTCTTATCGCGAGAATATGCTTAAGCTTTCGAGTAATGGTGAAGCGTTAAAAGCTGGCCCTGTTGTTCTAACCCTTTTGGCCGACGATTTTAATAGTGATAATAAAAAAGTTGGTAAACAAGCAGTGACACTTCAGTTCACAGTTGGCACATCAAACAAAGCGCCAGTTGTGGATACTCAAGAAAAAACCGAATTGCAGGATATCCTTGATAATTGGTATATCCAGCAAGGTGACGTTTTTGAGCAATCGTTCAGTGTTGCAGCTCTGTTCAAGGACGCCGATGGAGCGATCCAGTCTTATCACGTCGATCAGTTTAATCTCGAGGGTCTCGTTGCCTCCGTGGATAAACAAGGTCTCGTACGTATTACGGGTGTCCCGAAACATGCGCGTCAGTCGGGGACAAAACTCGTTATCTCTGCGAAAGATAATAAAGGGGCGATGACGTCAACCCTGTTCTCCCTTCCTGACGTTAAAGAGGGCTATCAGCCTCCAGTGACTGAACCAGAAAACGGCTTTACCCAAGCGTTATTTGACGATAATCGCGTGTGGAAAATGGGTAGCCTGGCAGATTCCGATGGTGAAATTGGTTATGCCATGTTCCTACAAAATGGTGGAGATTATCAGTTCTGCTGGGGCGGCAATGACGAGGTGCCCGACGCCTACAAGACAAACATTAGTCGTAAGACCGATTGGTCATTAACGAATCCACAATCTGTTCAACAGATGTTGGTCTCTCTTGATCATGTAACAGACTATGTTGAGTATGAACATAAACGTTGCGGTAGTGTGACATTGAACGAAGGGAAATTACAATTGACCTTAGATGGGGCAGGTGAATCGGTAGTGATGGAGCGTCTCTATCACCATGTAGACGCTGAGGGTCAAGAGCAATTGATTATGAAAGCGTTTAATGATGAGTTGTTCTGGCTAGACTCGTCAGATACTCCTTTTTATCAATCAGCTCAGGTTGACTCATTTGTTTACCCTGGTGTTGAAGAATATCAATTGATGGTTGAGCAAACCGGTGTCACCCAAAGTTTCGATGGGGAAGATCCGATTTTGCAATACTCGATATTAATGAATCGCTTCAAAAGCAATGGTTACTACGAATCTCAATCCATCGACTATAAAACACAGTCAAAAGATGACTTTTTTACCGGTGGTCAATGGCGTGTTATTCAAGACGAATTCGGCAATGAGTTGCTTATTCAACAAGAATCGAGTGAGGATCAGAAAAAACGTCATCGCTACATTAACCGCAAAATAGGCGATGTTTTAGTGGGGATTTCGTGGTCTCAAGATAACGGTGGAACGTCGTTGCCAAACTACAGCCTTTCTAGTGATAACAAGCAGGTGATGCTAGATATCATGGACAACCTCCCGTTAATTCAAGAGTAATTGAATACAAGGTGTTGTGAAGAGCCCTCGTTGAGCGAGGGCTTTTTTGATCACAAATAATGCTATAAAATGATAACCATTTGCATTATCATCTCCGTCGCTTTTTATTGACGGGGAATGTTCAATGCAGTTAAAGCCAATCGCCTCTTTTATTCTTACCTTTTTTGCTTTTCCTTCTCTCGCACTTGCCGCACCGGCAGAGGATGCCTCTGAAAACGATGCGCCTATCGATACCGTGGTGGTCAATGCCGATCGCTTTTCCGATGCGCTGATGATGCGTGAGGATTTGGATAAGGTTCGCGGGATCAGTAACGCGGATGTCTTTTCGGGCAACACCAGTATTCAGCTCAATAACATCCATAACGAAGCCGGTGCGATTGACCCCGGTATTCGTGGTTTGCAAGGGCATGGGCGGGTTGCGATGCTGATTGATGGCAGTTTGCAGTCGACACATACCTCGCGTGGTTATCAGGGAGTGAGTGATCGTACCTATATTGATACCGATTTATTGTCTTCGCTGTCGGTAGACAAAGGCGCCACAATTGGGCGGTCGCCTTATGCCAGCGGCGCGATTGGCGGCACCATTACCGCTACCACACTCAATGCGACAGACATTGTTCGTGATGGCGAGGGCTTTGGTGCGGTGGTGAAGCTACGTGCCCACAATAACGCTCGTTCGCCGCGAGTGAGTAACGATGCTACGGAACAACTGCGTTATCGCTTGGCCGACCGCAGTGATCATCAAGGGTTTGATAACGGGTCTGCAATGGTAGGGCTAGGGTATCAGAGTGATGGGCTTGGTGGTGTGTTGGCATTTAGCCATCGCAAAAAGGGCAACCACTTTGCCGGTAAAAAGGGCATTGAACGCTACGAAGAGCCTGTGATTGGTGCGGGCCAAGAGGTGGGTAATACCAGCTTTGAGAGTGATTCTTGGCTCGCCAAATTGGACAAAGAATTCGGCAATGGTCATCAGGCAGATATCAGCTATCGGCACCACTACCAAAAGGCTGGCGAGGTGCTGATGGCCTACTGGTATACCGATGAGCGGGAAGAAGGCACCGTTATGCCCCAATGGGGATTGGGGACGGCGGATGTGGATGCTTATAGCGCGAATTATCGCTACACCTCGCCATCGCAAAGCTGGCTGAATCTGCATGCGAATGCGTGGCACACGTCCGCCAAATTGAACCAATACAACGGGCTCTGGGCGAAAGGCAGTAATGCAGAGCAATATCTGCACGAGTATCAAAACGACCGTCATGGCGCGAGTATCGTCAACCGCAGTGAATGGTCGAGTGTGCCGGTGAGTGTGGATTATGGTGTGTCTTACACCAAAGAAACCCTTGAACCGCGTGGTGACACCGACAAGTTTTATACCAGCGAGCCGACCTCTCGCCACGGTAAACGCTCTGAGTGGAGTGCGTTTGCCAATAGTGAAATCGATCTCGCGCCGGTGACCGCAAAGCTTGGGGTGAACTGGCATGAGGCGCAATCGCTGGATAAGCAAACCCAGCAATCCTTGCACTATCGCGGTGAATGGGACTTATTGGGTGAGCTGCATTATGACATCAACGCCTCGGCGTCTGTGTTTGCCAAACTCTCTCGCACGGCGCGGTTACCGAGCTTGTATGAAGTCACCATTTCTAACGAGGTATTTAGCTACAACCCGTATAACCCGCTGGATCCTGAAGTGTCGTTTAACCAAGAGTACGGTGTTAGCTTAGATGGCCGAACTTGGTTGCAGGAACTGGGGCTTGCGCAAACACGCCGTGCTGCCATGACGGTGTCTTACTTTAATAACCATGTCAGTGATTTTATTTCGGGTGGTGTGCTCGATCGCACGCCGGGGATGCCGTCTTGGCGCAGTAATTTTACTTTTACCAATTATGATGAGCTGTCGCTGTCTGGCATTGAGCTGCAGGCACATTACGCGTACCAAGGCTTTTATAGCCACTTCTCTGCTACGTTTTACGATAGGGTGCAGGTGTGCTCGCAAGATCAGGCTGAACGTTCAGGCATGGACCGCTGTAATGGCTTAGGCTTTGCGTGGGGCACCACACCGACTCGCATTCCACCTGAGCGCAAATGGCACCTGAACATTGGCCATAAATGGTTGGATGATCGGCTCGATATTGGCACGACAGTGCGTTACCACAGTGGCAAGTCGAACCCTGCCGATTGGCTAACAGGCACCGGCGCCGCAAGCCCTGTGGTGGCAATCCCATCAGAATACTTGGTGGATATTTATAGCCACTACGACATCACGCCGGATGCCAGTGTCTTTATTACGGTCAATAATCTAACGGACCGTTACACCATTCAACCTGGCTCGGTGGTGAGCATGCCGGACCCGGGCCGAACCATTACCATCGGCACCCAGTGGTCGTTCTAAGGGTGATGCGTTAGCGCTGACTTGGCGTTGAGCAGGATGAACAGGCCTTTGCGGATTCCGTAACAGGCCTGTTTTTATTTTACCAGTGTTCATTCTGTCGCCGGAGGCGGCGCCATGCCATGATGCCGTGTCACCAAGGCGCAGAATAGGTCATGTGCCGTCGATAAAATCGCATCCGGAAAGTCATAGTCAGGGTTGTGCAGCTGTGGATGATGCTCTCCGCTGCCAATCCCAAACAACGCGCCGGGCCAACGGGCGAGAAATTCGGCCACATCTTCTGACCATCGCATCGGCTCGGTAAGTGTTTGAACTGACAACCCAATAGTTTGAGCGGCGTCAACCACATGGGCGTGATGATCCGGATGGTTGTAGGCGGCGACAAAAGGCTCGTGCCATGCAATGGATACCTCTAGCCCCGCGTGCTGCGCGATTGCGTTAATCGAGGCAGTCAGGCTGGCTTTCATCGCGTGGAAAGTAGCGTTGTCATCGCTGCGTAGCGTAGCCATCACGGTGGCATCACCGGGCGAAACGCCAAAGGCGGGTTCACCCAACTGCGCGTGTACTAGGGTGACCAGACTAAAGGCTGGGTGATGTTGTTCCGGCAGTTGCATTAAGGCGGTCATAACCTCTGTCATGGCACTGGCTGGACTGATACCGCGTTCTGGATAAGCGGCATGGGAGGTTTTGCCACGAAGGTGTATCGCGACGCCGGTTGACGCGCAGGCAAAGGTGCCTGAACGCACTACGATGTGATGTTGAGCAAAGCCCGGCAGATTATGAAAGGCATAGACTTGATCGATCTCTTGCGTCGCTAAGCAGGGATCAGCACACATGCGTGCCGCTCCTTCACCGGTTTCTTCGGCGGGTTGAAAAACAATAAGCACCTTGCCTCGCTGTGGCGGTTGTTGCGCGAGGGTGCGCGCCACCATTAACAAAGCGGTGGCGTGGCCATCGTGGCCGCATGCGTGCATGACGCCTTCATGGTTTGAGGCATAGGTACAGTGGGTGCGTTCATGGATGGGAAGCGCATCAAAATCGGCACGCAGTAAGGTGGTGGGGCCGGCTGCCTTGCCGGCAATCTCAACCACAATACCATGTCCACCAATCTCGGTGTGAGGCGTAAATCCGAAGGCGCGCAATTGGGCGGCAAGGGTGCGCGCACTTTGCACTTCGTGGTTGGACAGTTCAGGGTATTGGTGCAGGGTACGGCGCAGGCTCACGGGATCAAATAGAGTGGCCATCATCGACTCCAAAACAAGGATGGACCCTTATGCTAGATCGGGTGAGGGCATCGCGTTGTGAACCCAAACGCAAAAAAGCCAGCAACGAGTGCTGGCTTTTGAATCAAGACGAGGCGAAGCTTACGCTTGGCCGTTGTCTTCTGCTTGTTTCGCTTGGATAGCGGTCAGTGCGACAGTGTAAACAATGTCGTCTACCAAGGCGCCGCGAGACAGGTCGTTGACTGGCTTACGCATGCCTTGCAGCATTGGACCAATTGAAACCAGCTCAGCAGAACGCTGTACCGCTTTGTACGTGGTGTTACCTGTGTTCAAGTCTGGGAAGACGAACACAGTGGCTTTACCCGCAACTGGTGAATCAGGCGCTTTTGATTTCGCGACATTTTCCATGATCGCAGCATCGTACTGAAGCGGGCCATCAATCACGAGATCAGGACGCTTCTCTTTCGCGATACGGGTGGCTTCGCGAACTTTGTCCACGTCAGCCCCTTTACCTGAACTACCGGTCGAGTAGGAGATCATCGCCACGCGAGGTTCAATGCCGAATGCCGCAGCAGAGTCTGCAGATTGAATAGCAATTTCAGCCAGTTGTTCTGCATTTGGATCCGGGTTGATCGCACAGTCACCGTAAACCAGCACTTGCTCAGGTAGCAGCATAAAGAACACTGACGATACCAATGAGGCGTTCGGTGCAGTTTTGATGATCTGCAGCGGTGGACGGATGGTGTTGGCGGTGGTGTGAACCGCGCCAGAGACCAGACCTTGAACTTCGTTGGCTTCAAGCATCATGGTACCCAGTACCACGGTATCTTCGAGGTGTTCTTGCGCAATCACCTCTGTCATACCCTTGCTCTTACGCAGCTCAACCAAGCGGGCAACGTATTTGTCACGGACTTTGGCCGGATCGATAATTTCAACGCCAGCGCCCAGTGTTACGCCTTGCTGCTCAGCAACACGTTTGATTTCTTCTGGGTTACCCAGCAGCACACACTCAGCAATTTTACGCTCAGCACAAATCGCCGCTGCTTTAATAGTGCGAGGCTCATCGCCTTCAGGCAGTACGATACGCTTCGCCGCTTGGCGAGCCAATTCGGTCAGCTGATAACGGAAAGCCGGTGGGCTTAGGCGACGCTCACGGTTAGAGCCTTCAGACAGAGACTCAATCCAGTTACCGTCAATGTGGCTCGCTACATAGTCGTTCACAAACTCAACACGCTCTTTGTCGTCAGCCGGTACTTCGAGGCTGAAGCTTTGCAGGTTGAGAGAGGTCTGCCATGTGTTGCCCGCGGTGGTGAATACTGGCAGGCCAGTTTCGAAAGCACGATCACACAGTGCTTTGAGCTGATCTGGGATAGCATAGCCACCAGTCAGCAACAGGGCACCAATTTCCACGCCGTTCATCGCAGCCAAGCAAGCAGCGACAATCACGTCAGGACGGTCGGCAGAGGTCACCAGCAATGAGCCCGGGCGGAAGTGTTCAACCATGTTTGGAATTGAACGCGCACAGAAGGTGATGCTCTTGATACGGCGCGAGTGAATTTCACCTTCGTTGATGATGGTGGCATTCAAGTGTTTCGCCATATCGCTAGCACGGGTAGCAATCAGGTCGATTTTCCACGGCACGCAACCTAGCACACGAATTGGGCTAGAGTTGAAGATTTGCATAACTTCAACGTTGGTTGGACGTGCAGCATCCGCATCATCAAAGATTTCGGATAGGTCTGGACGGGTACGGCCAGCATCGTCAACAGGCGCGTTAAGCTTGTTGATGATCACACCAGAGATGTTGCCGTTTTTGCTACCACCAAAGTTGGTGCAAGCAAATTCAATGCGCTCTTTCAGTTGGGCTGGGTTGTCTGTGCCTGGGGTGGTCACAAACACGATTTCCGCGTCCAGCGTTTTGGCGATCTCGTAGTTGATTTGGTTAGCGAATGGGTGGTTACGCGTGGTGACCAAGCCTTCAACCAATGCTACTTCCGCGTCTTTTGTCGCACGAGTAAAGCGAGCCAGCACTTCTTCCAGCAGGACATCTTCCTGATCAGAGCGCAGCAGATTTTCCGCTTCGTGCATAGACATGGACTCGGCTACCTTCATGTCACTGTTAGCGTGAATGATTTCGGTAGTGAGGTCAGTCACATCAGTGTCGCTGCCGTGATGTGGCTGGGCAATAGGTTTAAAAAACGAGACGCGAACGCCCTTACGCTCCATCGCTCGCATTACGCCGAGGCTGACGCTAGTCAGGCCGACACCCGAGCCGATTGGGATTAGCATAATAGTACGGGACACGTTGACTTCCTCTTACTATCTGATGGATGTGCCGGAAAGCCGGCACAAATACAAAAACGGCTGAGTGGAATCAGCCGTTGGAAAAGTGAGCCTTACAGGCCAGTCAGGCGCGCAGTGTCTTGCGCAATCACCAACTCTTCGTTGGTAGAGATAACCATGGCTGGTACACGGCTGTTGTCAGTGGTGATCACACCTTCGCCGCCGAAGCGTGCTTTTAGGTTGCGCTCTTTATCCACTTCCACACCCAGAAGGCCAAGACGCTCAAGCACCAATTCACGGATTGGGCCAGAGTTCTCACCGATACCACCGGTGAAGACGATCGCGTCAAGACGGCCGTCTAGGCTGGCAGTGTAACCGGCAACATATTTCGCCAAACGGTGGCAGAATACGTTCATGGCACGGGTCGCTTCTTCTTTCTCACCGTAGTTGTCTTCAACAAAGCGGCAGTCAGAGGTCACTTCGGTCAAGCCTTGCAGGCCAGACTCTTTGGTCAGCATGGTGTTGATTTGCTCAACGCTGTAACCCAGTGCATCGTGTAGGTGGAAGATGATCGCAGGATCAAGATCACCTGAACGCGTCCCCATCACCAAGCCTTCTAATGGAGTCATACCCATTGAAGTGTCAACGGATTTACCGTTTTTAATCGCACAAACAGACGCGCCGTTACCGAGGTGACAGTTGATGATGTTCACTTCTTCTACTGGCTTGCCAAGTTGCTCAGCAGCCGCGTTAGCAATAAAGAAGTGAGAGGTACCATGCATACCGTAGCGACGGATACCGTGCTCTTTGTAGAGCTTGTATGGCAGCGCGTAAAGGTAAGACTCTTCTGGCATGGTTTGGTGATACGCGGTATCGAACACAGCCACGTTTTTCAGCGCAGGGAAGGCTTTCTTCGCTGCTTCAATGCCCACGATGTGTGCTGGGTTGTGCAGCGGTGCGAAGCTTGCTGCATCTTGGATCCCTTTTAGCACTTCATCCGTAATCAAGGCTGATTGGGTGAATTGCTCGCCACCATGTACTACACGGTGACCAATCGCGCCCAGGTTCTCGGCAAGCTCAGGTTTTGAGGCGAGAATGGTGTCAACAATAAAGGTCAGGGCTTCGGTATGGGCCGCGCCAGCGCCCAGTTGGGCTTCGTGTTTACCGTCCATTTTCCACTTAATGCGGGCTTCTGGAAGGTTAAGACATTCGGCAAGACCGGTAAGATGCTCTTCACCAGATTGTGCATCGACAATCGCGAACTTCAAAGAGGAGCTTCCGCAGTTGAGTACGAGAACCAGCTTTGACATGTATGACTACCTATTTTGTCGTGAGAAGTAGAGTGTGTAACTGAAAAGGATAGTGGACAAACTGAGACACTACCTTTTCAAAAAAGAATTATCTCATGCTTTGTCGCGGGGAAAGGATGCATCTTATCCGTCCTGGATAGGCATTCGCTCCATTGAGCACAACCGGATTAGGTTGCGAGACAATCAAATCCGAGCAACAATGATAAAGTGCGCTAAGGATAGCGGGACTTGATACAGATAACAAAAATTTTTTGAGTAATACTGGCTATTTTTGAAAGTTTTTGAACATTTTGTTTAGTTTTTATTGTAAAAGTTTAGTGACAGCCATCGCGGTCACGCTAAGCAAGTGAGG
>NZ_MUFK01000060.1:0-12400 GCF_001996085.1 Salinivibrio sp. PR5 | reverse complement strand
GCCCATAGCCGCTAGACTAAAACTAATAAGGCTCTTATGAACTGTGATCAGAAAGATAAATACTATGAGTGGTAATGAAGTTGTATTTGGTGACGATGAACGCCTCGTTTCGACCACCGATAAACGTGGCGTTATCACCTACTGTAATCCAGAATTTATTCGTATTGCTGGCTTTGACGACGACGAATTGATGGGTGCACCCCACAACATCATTCGCCATGCTGACATGCCCAAAGCCGCTTTTGCGGACATGTGGCGAAACCTCAAAGCCAATCAACCGTGGCGAGGCATCGTTAAAAACCGTTGTAAGAACGGCGATTATTACTGGGTTGATGCTTACGTGACCCCAATCTATGAACGCGGTCAGGTAACAGGCTATCAGTCGGTACGGGTCAAGCCAGATCCCGCGGTGAAACACCGAGCTGCCCAGATCTACAAAAAATTACGTGCGGCCGAAAAAGGAGGCAAATCATTAGGGGGGGTCTCCATTGAGAACATTCCCGGCGCCGCTAAACTGGCACTGCTTATCGCCGGCCTCGCGGTTGCGCCGCTCTCCCTCGCCTTTGCTCCCAGTATCAATGGATGGGATATCGCCAGCGCTGTCGCCATGCCTGCCATATTAGGCACCCTATTTCGCGATGAGCTGTTGACGCTACCCGCTTTGATCCGTGGCTATCAAGCCGACTATGACAGTATTAGCCGCTATATTTATGCAGGAACAGGCTTAAGCTCAATCGCTGACTACAAGGTTAAGATGCTGCAAGCGCGGATCCGTACCATCCTCGGCCGTATGTTGGATGCCTCTTTGTCTCTCAATCGCTTTTCTGATGAATTGAGCGCCCTCTCGCAGCGTGTTTCTCAAGCGATCAATACCCAAAGTCATCAAATCACCTCGGTGGCCAGCAATATTGACCATGCCTCAGACTCGGCCAATAAAGTGTTAGAAAACGCGCAGCAAAGTGCTGAGCTACTGCAATCAGTACAGCAACAAAGCCAAGAGACACAAGCGCTGCTTCATCAAACCGGCGAGCAGCTTCAAGCCCTAGCCAAACAGTCTGAAAGCTCATTATCCGCGACACAGCAGCTTTCTGTGACCGCAGAGCGAGTCACCGATTCAATGAGTGAAATCAGTGGTATTGCTGAGCAGACCAATTTGTTAGCTTTAAATGCCGCAATTGAGGCTGCGCGTGCCGGTGAACAAGGTCGCGGATTTGCGGTTGTCGCTGAGGAAGTCCGCGCCCTATCTAGCCGCACGCAAGGCGCAACAGAGCAAATTCAGCAATCTATCCAAGAGATGCACGATACCATTCAACAATGGCAAGCGCAGATCCATGTTAGTCACGAGCAAACCCAGCAATGTGTCGATACTACAGATCATAGTATTGCCAGCTTAAACGCGGTGACGACGGCGATTGACGATGTGGTATCGCGTACCAGCGAAACCCATCACTCAGCACAGGCCCAACTGCAGACTTTTAATGATATTAATCGCGATATCCATGCCATTGAATCGGTATCACAGCAGAACCTCAATGAAGTGAACGATGTTTCGCAAGCAAGTGCAGAGCTGCGCGACAAAGTCCGTCAGTTTCACGATATTGCCAAACAGTTTGAATAGTCACACCTTGGCCACTCCATGACTGGTCAAGAACAAGCTCGGTTCTGACTGTCATAAAAAACGCCCGCCATCTCACGATGGGGGCGTTTTTGCATCGTTTCGCTTACTAGGCGTCTCTCTAACTAATTGATACCGTGCAGAAATTCAGCGCGCGTCGCAGCATTCTTTTTGAATTGACCACCTAAAGCAGTGGTGGTTGTCTCACTGTTCGCATCCATCACCCCACGCGATTTCACACAATAGTGTGTTGCTTCGATACGAACCGCAACATTGTCGGTTTCAAGTAAGGTTTGCAATGCCACCAGGACCTGACGCGTTAATCGCTCTTGTACTTGGGGACGTTGAGCGAAGAAGCGAACAATGCGATTGATCTTGGATAGCCCAATCACTTTCTTATCCGGTAAATAGGCGACAGTTGCGCGCCCATCAATGGTCACCAAGTGGTGCTCGCAGGTACTGGTGACTGAAATATCCTTCACACGCACCATCTCGTCGCAACCCATCTTGTTTTCAATCATGGTTACTTTAGGGAACTGCGTGTAATCCAAGCCCGAGAAGATCTCGTCCACATACATCTTTGCGATTCTTGCTGGTGTCTCCGCCAAGCTGTCGTCAGTCAAATCAAGATCAATAGATTGCAGGATTTCACGCATGTGAAATTCAATTTTTTCTTTTCGTTCTGCCGCAGACAACGCTGACTTTGCTGTCATCGGTGTCTCAATACCACGAGCAACCAGCGCTTCCTGAACTTTTTTTGCAGCATCGCTCAATGCCATGATGGATTCCTTTTAGGTCTGGCCTAAGTTGTTCTTTTCAGTACACACATTGCCCGCGAACGGATCAGTGCTGTCATTTAATAGAAGAATAACGTTAATCATTTAAAAATACACCTTGTGAATACTATGGCTTTTACTACTTGACCCATAAATGCGCACTTAAGTGTCAAGCCAAGTGAACACGGGAGGTTTGCATGTCTGATTCATTCCACAAGGTCTGTTTTTTTCTTTTCGATGTGCCGTCAAATCGGTTGGCCGTCATCAAGGCTTCAAGTTAATGAAACATATTTGTCATGTTTCTTTCCTAAAGTGCCTCTCGTTCGAAACAACAAACCGCGACTCATCGCAAATAAGGGATACGATATGAAATCTAAGGTCTTTGGCGCCATCATGATGGCAGGTGCCATGTTCTCTGCCTCAGCAAGTGCACAAGAAACTGTTTCAATCTCTGGCTCAACGTCAGTAACCGAAGTCATGGAAGTGTTGGCTGAAACCTATCATCAGCAACACCAAGACACCTACATCGAAGTACAAGGCACAGGTTCGTCAGCAGGTATCAAAGCCGCTAAAAACGGCACTAGCTATTTTGGCATGGCTTCACGCGAGCTAAAAGCTTCTGAAAAAGAGTCTTCACTAAAAGAAACAGTCATTGCCCGTGATGGCATCGCTGTTGTTGTCAATAACGCCAATGGCGTCAAAAACCTTACTGCAGACCAAATCGCTAAAATCTATCGTGGCGAAATCACCAACTGGTCAAATGTCGGTGGCGAAAACAAACCTATCGTTCTGGTGACACGTGACACGGCTTCGGGCACGCGTGGTGCATTTGAAAGCATCATGGGTCTGAAACGTAAAGTGAACGGCATGAAAGTGTCAGCCATTTCACAAAAAGCACAAGTCGCAAATGGTAACGGCGTCGTGAAGACCATTGTTGCCAACAACCCACTTGCAATTGGTTACATCTCTCTAGGCTCTGTGGATGATTCCCTAAAAGCACTGAGTGTTGACGGTCATGCACCGACTACTGAAGCCGTGGCAGCGGGTGACTACAAAGTTGCTCGTCCTTTCTTAGTACTTCATAAAGAAGGCACTACCTCAGCAGCGGCGGACGATTTCCTCAACTGGGTACTGTCTGCAGATGGCCAGAAGATTGTTGCAAACCAAGGTTATATCGCTGTTAAGTAGAATTTTGGCCCAGCAAATGGCTGGGCCTTCTTTTGTTACATCCTTAGCCATTTTTGGCATGGAGTTGTTATCATGACCATCGCATCCGAACAGGTAAATAATGTCTCGGACTCGAGTCTCACTAGACGCACTCGAGTTGACTGGCGAGAAAAGATTTTTCACGCCTTGTTTTTATTCAGTGCCATTGTAGGCGTGTTATCACTTGCCACCATTGGCTACTTTATTTTCCGCGAGAGTATTCCTGCACTCTCTGCCGCTGGCTTCACCGATATCGTCTTTGGTAGCGAGTGGCTTCCGCCCGCGCTCTACGGCATTGCGCCCATGATTGTGGCGTCATTGGCCTCCACCGCAGGGGCTGTCCTTTTGGGTGTGCCTGTCGCTGTGCTCACCGCTGTCTTTATCGCGGAAGTCGCACCGAAATGGCTCGCCAATATCATCCGCCCGGCGGTTGAGCTCCTCGCAGGCATTCCATCGGTGGTTTATGGCTTCTTTGGTCTGGTCATCATCGTTCCGTTGATCCAAGACATCTTTAATGTTCCGGCGGGCAACACCCTACTTGCCGGTGTCATCGTGTTGGCCGTCATGATCTTACCAACGGTCATTACGGTGTCTGAAACCTCGCTACGCGCCGTACCTCGTGCCTATAAAGAAGGCTCTCTGGCACTTGGTGCATCATCGATGTTTACGATCTTTAAGCTGCTTGTGCCTGCTGCTCGCTCCGGGATTATGACGGGTGTGATTTTAGGGATTGCACGTGCGTTGGGCGAAACCATGGCGATCATCATGGTGATGGGTAATGCCCCAGCGATGCCAGAAGGGATTCTCGATTCAGCGCGTACCCTTACCGCCAATATCGCATTAGAAATGTCTTATGCCACGGGCGTGCATGCCAGTGCCCTGTACGCGACCGGTGTCGTCTTGTTGATTTTCATTATGTTACTCAACGGCGCGCTGCTCTACCTGAACCGCGAGAAAGCGAGATAAGTTATGTTGTCACGTCAATTACAAGATAAATTAGCCTTAGGGTTTATTTGGACAGCAGCAGGCTTAACCGTCGGCTTTCTGTTCTGGATAATCTGGTACATTCTGAGCAACGGCCTGCAGTATGTTGACTGGTCATTCATTTCCAGCGACTACACGCGCATTGGTGAGTCCTCTGGGATTTGGCCGATGATTGTCTCTACCGTCTATATGGTACTCGCCTCGATTGCCATTGCGGCGCCAATGGGGATCATGACCGCGATTTACCTCACCGAATATGCGAAAGTGGGCAGTAAGCTAGTCAAAGTCATCCGCTTTTGTACCGAATCACTGGCAGGCATTCCTTCAATTATATTTGGTCTGTTTGGCCTCACGTTTTTTGTGGCGGTACTGGGGCTCGGCTTTTCGATTCTTTCCGGTGCGTTGACGCTCAGTATTTTGATCCTTCCGGTGATTATCCGTACCACTGAGGAAGCCTTAATGGCCGTCCCTCAAACCTATCGCGAGGGATCGTACGGACTCGGTGCGTCCAAAATCTACACCATTTGGAAGTTAATCCTGCCCAGCGCGATGCCAGGGATTATCACCTCAATCATTCTTAGTGTAGGTCGCGTGATTGGCGAGTCTGCACCTGTTTTCCTCACTGCCGGTATGGTGGCGCGTATCCCTGATACATTGCTTGATTCAGGACGCACGCTTACGGTGCATTTGTATAAGCTCACACAAGAGCTTTACACCGTCCATGAGTGGCACCAAGCCTACGCCACTGCCACCGTACTGATTGTTGTCGTGCTGGTTATCAACATGCTAACCAAACTCATTGCACGCCGATTCAATAAAGCGACTTATTAACGCATTCTGAGGCCCGACATGAACAAATTTGAAATCAATGATTTAAATCTTTATTACGGTAACGGTGAAAACCACGCGCTTAAAAGCATCAACTTGCCGATTCCTGCTAAGCGTGTCACCTCGTTGATTGGTCCTTCTGGTTGTGGAAAATCAACCCTATTGCGCTGCTTGAATCGCATGAACGATTTAATTGAAGGTGTCCAAATTGACGGTCGACTCACCATGGATGATCAAGACATCTATGGCAATATCGACGTTGCCGGCCTACGGATTAAAGTGGGCATGGTGTTTCAAAAGCCTAACCCCTTCCCAATGAGCATTTACGACAATGTCGCTTATGGCTTACGCGCCCAAGGCATTAAAGATAAAAAGCACCTAGATGTAGTGGTTGAAAAATCACTACGTGGCGCAGCATTATGGGATGAAGTCAAAGATCGTCTTAAGGCCCATGCTTTTGGGCTGTCTGGCGGTCAGCAACAGCGCTTATGTATTGCTCGCACGATTGCGATGGAGCCGGAAGTGATTTTGATGGATGAGCCCACCTCTGCCCTCGATCCTATCGCGACGAAAAAAATTGAAGACTTGATGGAGTCATTAAAACAAGACTACACCATCGTCATTGTGACGCACTCCATGCAGCAAGCCCGTCGTATTTCCGACCGCACTGCGTTCTTTTTGATGGGAGAGCTGGTGGAGCACGATGAAACAGCCACGCTCTTTGCACAGCCGCAAGATGACCGAACGCGAGGCTATGTGAACGGTGATTTCGGTTAAATACGTCGCTGCCAATAAAGTGTCATAGAGTTGTGATTAACTAACTAGGCACTTGTTTGCATCGGTTCCTAACTCCAAACATAACGATAATAATTCACGCGATGGTATATCTTGGCCCCTCTACCGGGGCCTTTTTTTTGCGCGGGATAAAAATAAACAAGAAATTGACATTGATGCATCGATTCATTGCCACAATAAGACCCATAAGGTCACGTCTCCAGTGTAGGAGGAATCATCATGAAAAAAGTGTTATTAGTCGCTACGTTGGCGAGTATCGGCGCAACCGCTTGCAGCAACGATTTAACCACTGACCCGTCAAACCAAAACGCAATCACCGTTGAGACTATCGCTCAAAAGTGGCAGTTGGCAATGGTCGATGACCAAAACATCAGTGCGGAAGGCGCACCAACCCTTACGGTTAGTACTGACATGGTCGCGAGTGGTTATACCGGGTGTAACCGCTATTTCGGTAATGCTCAGCTCGAAAACAACCGTTTTCGTATTGACCGGATGGCGAGCACACGTATGGCATGTGCCTCTCAAGCGATGGATATGGAATTCACAGTCAGTGACGTACTCAGCGACTGGAGTCAAATCAACATAACGGACAACCAACTAACACTTGCTAACGATAAGACGACGCTGACGTTTAACGCCGTGCAAAGCAACACTACGCCGTAGATAAACCAAACGGCGCCCCTCGGGCGTCGTTTTTTATTCTATCTCCATCCAATGCCAGCGTTCTGGTTCATCCGCCCTCGCCCGAGCGAGGGCTATCTCCCCGTAAGAGCACATTCTCGCCACCGTCATTTGCTCGTGATCGCTGAGCGTTACCCCACCGACATAAACGTCGACTAACATGGCACCCTCTTCTCGTTCAAACGGTAGCTGCAAGCGTTTTACCGTCAGTAAGCACTCTTCAGCCAGTCGCTGCGCGCCTTCTGTGCGCGGTAGTATTGCGACAAATTGGCTGCCACTGTATCGGCATAACAAATCACCTGGGCGCTTCAGCATATTATCTAACGCTTCTGACAGGCGGCGAAGCACTTGATCGCCGGATAAACGGCCATACTTGAGGTTGTAATCCGATAAACGCTCAACTTCCACAATCATCAAACTCAGCGGGGTTTCTTCTCGCAGTGCCCGCTGAATTTCACGTTCTAACTCCGCTTCAAAATGGCTGCGATTGTACAGTCCGGTTAAACCATCACATTTCGTCATCGACTCGAGTTTGGTGTTTGCGTCCCGTAATGCACGGGTTTTCTGATCAACCTGTGCCTGCACGGTTAAGGTCCTCAGTTGTAGTCGATACAGCAGGTAACTGATGATAATAAAAATGATGGTGCCTGCCGCGAACACCCAATAAGGCATGTAGGACTGGCGTGCAGTCACATATTCAGCCGTCGGATACCCTTCCACTTGCCATTCTCTGCCTGCGAAAAATACCGGGAGTGACTGCTGGGTTAACGCCTTGTTCACCGGTGAACTGAGAGTGGCTATTTGGCTATGCAAAAGCTGAGGGTTTCGCTCATCGGTAATGTCATTAAGCGAGAAATTAATCCCATCATTAATCACCGTATTAATCGCGAGATTAACAAGCTCACCAATATCAATGACAGCAACTAAAAAGCCGCGAAGGTCACTCGTTTCCTCACCACTTAACTGTTCTGGGTCACGGAGAATCGGCATAATCAGCAAAAAGCCCTGTACGCTGCCATACGCCCTTTTGACCGTTGTCGCGGGCGTTGCAACAGGCACACCGGTGTTAAAACTGGTTTTAAGGGCTTGGCGAGTCACCGCAGTCGACCCCATATCATATCCGATCACAGACTGATTACTGCTCGCGCTCGACGTAAAACGGATAGGAAAGTACATATCTCGCCGCTGAGCGGGGACCAATGCCCCTGTCTCATCAAACTCAACAATATCGGTTCCCTGTTGTGAGTCCCCTTGCATCGCATCTTGGACATAGTGCCGCCGTTGATGATGCATCACTATATCGACCCACTCAATTGACTTAAAACTTAGGTGCCGCTCCAACACACCTGATGTCATAGGTTGGAAGTTGCGAGCATTAAGGCGATGGCCCGCATCAAAATGATTTTTCACCGCATACAGAAGCTCTAAACCAAGATTGACTTCCCTGCCCAGTGCCATAGCAGCATTATTGACATCTTTTTGGACTTCTTTGCGAATCGCATTTTGCTCAGATTGGAACAGCAAATGTCCAGTCAGCGCAGAGAAACCTATCCCCACGAGGACTGTTATCACAATGATGCTCCAAGCGCGTCGCGGCATTCCAAACGTCCTTCTGTCTGTATCCTGTTGCCGAGAATTCGGCCGCTTTTATATAAAATTTCGCCATATTAAGCGTAGTGCTTCACAGCTCGGGCGATCAATTTTTTAACAAAAACCAAACAATTGTCACGAATAAGGTCAGCGCACTTTGAACAGAATGCTAATCAAGGAAGACAGAAAAGGCCCACTCCAAGTCTGGGTGAGCCTTCGCTAAAACGGTAAGTCACTAAAAAATCGGTTATTTCAATTTCAATTGGTTGGTTAGCGGATCGTACTCACAACCAATGTCGTTAAATTTGTCTCGGATTTGCTCATCGTCTAGGTCGAAATGGGCCATCAATGATTCAAGGCTATCGCACTCTAAACGCAAACGTTCATTGGCAATACTGAAAAATATTGCCCCATCCAAACGATGAATATTGTTGATGTCCATGGTGGCCTCTCCTTATCTCGGCTGAACCCGTTGGGTCAACAAAGCTCGATTTTAAGTATAGAAATACTCGGGGCCACTCGCCAAATCATCCCATCACAATGGTGTTTAGGCTAACACTGGCAGCGAACAAAAAACCAAACCCAATCATTAAACGCCACCATGCAGGTTTGGTGTGTTTGAGCAAATGCCAAATGGATGCGGCAATACCCAACAAGCCTAATCCAACCCCTGCAAATAAAGCATTAATATTCACAGTGCTGAATGTCGTGAGCGATGCTGCCACAGCAACCAGTAATACCGTGGCCATCAAGGCCAGCACGCTCGCGAGAGGCAATAAGTTATCAAACGCTTGTAAGCGTGATTTGGCTCTAACTAACAGGCCGTGTCCGGCACTGGCTCCCAGAAGGACTATTTGCAACAAGCCAAATACAGCGACCATCCAGCCCTGACTCGCCGTAATGATTAACCATGCAACACATGCCGTTAAGTTTGCGACATGCAGCAAAGGAATGGGACCGGAGTGACGCGTTTTGCCCGTTTTTGATCGAAACGCAAATAAGCCTAAAAACAGAAAGGGTATAGTGGCTAAAAAGCTAGATGGAACCAGGATCACCCATGCGAACACCAGCACCCAATATGCACGGTGGAAACGGCCTCGCTGGCCCGGACAGATTTCACCTTTGAGTAATGCCAACGACAAGACCAGTTGCGCACCCAAAATAGCCGAAACGAGGGAAGGAGCAACATACGCGTACATAGAAACAACACCTTATGGCGATCAATAAAAAACCCGCAACTGTGACTACTTTTTACGGTAAACAACTGGCGGGATCACATTAGATTGAATAAGTACTGTAAATACGTACAACAAACTGGAAGGTTTGCGCACGAATACCACACTAATGACAACTAAAAACGAATCAAAACAACATCGCGATCATAACAAAAATAGGCGCGCTACCGGAACCTTTGTACACGCAGGAGCAAACATGAGCGCAATGACTGAAAACATGAGTCATGTTGTCTACAAGCTTCAAATCTCTTTTCTCGAGCTTTGGAGCGCAAAAAAGCATGCCAATAGCTTTAACAATACTCGTAGTACCTATTTACGTAGTCGCTTGTGTGTGCTTTGCTATGTTTGGGCTGCGCTTACCATCGCTTGGTCTCCCGCCGACTTTCTTTTTCTCGGAGACAAAACGATCGCGGCACAACTTTCCGTTCAGCGATTGATACTTGCCGCGTTCCTGATCGCGATTGGCTTTTCAGTCAATAAAGTCAATAACCTTAAAGCCGCCAAGCTGGGCTTGATGGCAATGGTCTGTGTCACCAACCTTTTTTACTTCTCTGCCAGTCATACATTAGGCTTTCCCTCCGAGAACAGTGTTTTTTCATACAGCTACACCTTATTACCCATTATCCAAATAGTCATGCTGACGATTTTTCCGCTCACGATGAGAGAGAGCTTGACACTGATGAGTGTCACCCTCGCGTGCCATTTATGGGTCGATTCATTTAGCGGTGTATTGCTCAATCCGGATAATATTTCGTCCTACTGGCTGCAAACGGTAATTGCTCTGATGGTGTTATGGTCACAGCTTTCACAGTTGCATATGATTCTCAGGCTGTATCGCCAAGCCACGCTAGATCCGCTGACCGGTATTTATAACCGCCGTATGCTCTTACAGCTGGCGATGCGTGCCTTATCGATCAGCGAAGATAGGCACTCTCCTTTCTCCGTCCTGATATTGGATTTGGACAAGTTTAAACGTATCAACGATAAATGGGGCCACTACGCGGGCGATGTGGTTTTGCAGTCTTTCACACGTGCCGTGCAAGAACGGCTGCGCAAATCAGACATTTTTGGTCGCTTTGGCGGTGAAGAGTTCATCGTATTTCTCCCCAAATGCAATGCCGACAGCGCACAGCAGATCGCAGACCGATTACTGAACGGAATTCGCGCCATGGATGTGTTTATTGACGAAAGAGACGCGCCTCTGAAAGTGACAGCATCAATTGGCATTTCCAGCTATCAAACTGGTGATACATTGTCGTCACTGATAGAGCGCGCAGACAGCGCTCTCTATCAAGCGAAAGCAGAAGGTCGCAACTGTACGCGTCAATATCAAGTCGGCCAGCACTATCCCAACGATGCCAGAGAAACCGCAAGCTATATCAATAGCGCCCTAGAAACCAGCTAGTGCCATTAATGGCTCAACGCCGTTTCTGATGAAGAGGCGGCGGGTTTGCTTTTTCCCGTTGACTTGTACAGCGCAAGCACAAGTGCCAGCACAGCAAAACCCAAGCTGCACGCAGCGACCACCACACCTTCCCAAGCATAATGTTGCCAAGCGGCAATCAGGTAAAAGCCACCTAAGCTACCACCAGTGTAGTAATGTACCAGATACAAAGCCGTTGCCGTCGCTTTACCCTGATTGGCTTGTCGGCTTACCCAACCATAAGCGAGAGAGTGAGTAAAAAATGCCCCGCCACTAACCACCAGTAATCCAACAATCATCCAAGTGATGTCATGGTGTAAGGTCACTAATACGCCCAACATGGCAACAATAGTGCCAAATGCCATGCCACGAATCGCACCGAACCTAAGTACCCAGCGTCCACTCAATCGTGATGTAACGGTGCCCGCGAGATAACAGATAAAGACCGACGAAACCAAACTCACTGGCAATTGATAAGGCGGCGCCACCAGCCGGAACGTCATTACCGAAAACAAATTGACGAATAACGCAAAGTTGATACCGCCAATTAACATAGCTAGCCACAACCTTGGGGTACGAAGATGAGATAGCACGCCTCGCGAGTGAGTCAATAACGAGGTATTCCCTTGGGTAAAGTATTGCTGACGCGGCAATAATTTAGTCACCAAGGCGACGCCCAACAAACTCAATACCGCCATTCCTAGCACCGCCCCTTGCCAGCCCCACCAATCGGTCATCATTCCCCCCGCAACACGTCCGGATATCCCGCCAAGAGAGTTGGCACTGATATAGCTACCTACCGCGATCGCAAACGCTTTAGCAGAGAATTCTTCAGCCATATACGCGACCGCAACCGCGGCAAAGCCACCTAATGCTGCGCCCATCAACGCCCGTAACCCAACAATCAACCAAAAGCTGTTGGTTGCTGCCATCAGAAGCCCGATCGCAGGGAGCATCCAGAGGCTGACTAGCATAATCGGACGGCGTCCGAGTCGTTCGGACAATACCGCCCACGGGACGAGTGAGAAGGCAAGACCTAAGGTCGCGGCAGCCAGCAACCAGTTGGCACGGGTTTCACTGATCCCATCGTGGCTCGCAAATACTGGCAACATCGGCTGAAAGAGATATAAGTTGCAAAAAATAAGGAAGGAGCCGAATGCCAGAGCAAAGGCCGTTAATCGGTAACGCGATGAGCCAAGCTCAATCATGACAACCTCATCATATCGTTAAGTTGTGATCATGCTAGCAACGGCAATGTGATTAATAA
>NZ_MUFK01000006.1:0-91671 GCF_001996085.1 Salinivibrio sp. PR5 | reverse complement strand
ATATATAACTATTTAAACTTGGCATTGATTTTTCATGATGTTCTAGGCACACGCACAGATAAGGAGCGACCCATGACTAGAACATTATCGCCACGTTCACACGCGAGCTTACCGACCCCGAACCGAGCGGTACAAGGGCGCTGCCAGCGTCATTACCATGCCCACACAGAAAGAACAAAAGATCGCGCCACACACTGATTTCATTTGTTTGTCTCGTTAAAATGGCGCCAGTGTGATGATAAGGAGCAACCATGACTCAGGCGCAAACGTGGCAGCAGTTGCTAGCCAACGAGAAGGAGCAAGCGTATTTTCGCGATACGCTTGCCTATGTGGAAAAGGTCCGGGCCAGTGGCGTCACGGTTTTTCCTCCCAAAGAGGATGTATTCAACGCCTTTCGTTTTACTGAACTTGGCGATGTGAAAGTCGTGATTTTAGGCCAAGACCCTTACCATGGGCCCAATCAGGCCCATGGGCTCTGCTTTTCCGTATTACCCGGGGTGAAAACGCCACCTTCGCTGGTCAATATCTATAAAGAGCTAGCGACGGATATCGAGGGATTTCAGATCCCTTCACATGGTTACTTGAAAAGCTGGGCAGAGCAGGGCGTGTTATTGTTAAACACGGTACTGACTGTTGAACAAGGGAAGGCGCACTCTCATGCCAAGCTAGGATGGGAGACCTTTACTGACCGCGTGATTGACGCTGTCAATCAGCATGGTGATGGTGTGGTGTTCTTGCTTTGGGGCGCGCATGCTCAGAAGAAAGGCAAAGCGATTGATCGTACGCGCCATCATGTTTTAACTGCGCCACATCCCTCTCCACTGTCAGCGCATCGAGGCTTCTTGGGCTGCCGCCATTTCTCACAAACTAACGCATTATTGCGCGAGAAAGGTAAAGCGCCCATTGATTGGCAACCCACACTGGATGATGCGTAGAAAGCCAAGTGATTGAGGGGCAAAGCCGTCTTGGTCAGGTTTTATCTGACCAATAAAAAAGGTGCTCAGTGAGCACCTTTTTCGCATCCTTTTATCGGTGAGTTAATCAAGGTCCAGTTGAGAGAAATCGCCATACATATCGATTTCTTCCAATTCTTTTCTCAGTCGCTGTTTGTCCTTCAGCGCTTCAATTTCTCTCCATTTACGTTTGACTGGTTTTGCGCGTCCGCTGCGTTGTGGCTTGTCTTGCTCGAACATGTCGTTAAAGGCAAAGTTATCCATAGTCACCCCTTGTTCACCTTGCGGTTAGGTTTTAAATACCACAGCTCGCCCTACCGTAAAATTGAAGTATTTCTCATTTGTGGCAGATTGATGAACTTTTTATGAGAACGTCATCACTGAATTTTTAAAAACAGTGATGACCAGCACAGCCAAGGGCGGCCATCAATTGATCTTACCGGTCAGACAAGCGAAGATTGCGCCGCAGATAGCAATCACGACACGACGAGGGACAGTCATTTGAGCCTTTTAACCTTTATTAACGACCTGATATGGGGCTCGGTGCTCATTTATGTGCTGATCGGCGGTGGCGTCTTCTTTTCGCTAAAACTCGGTGGCATTCAGTTCCGTCACTTCTCTCATATGTTTTCTGTGATGCGTCATAGTCGCCGCCGCGACAGTTCGGGAATTTCGTCGTTTCAAGCTTTGTGTACTGGACTGGCCGCACGCGTCGGGACGGGCAATATGGCTGGTGTGGCGGTTGCACTCTCTCTTGGCGGACCAGGAGCGATTTTTTGGATGTGGCTGATGGCGTTTCTGGGAATGGCGACTGCCTTTGCGGAAAGTACCTTGGCACAGGTCTATAAAGTCCGCGATCCGGATGGCTACTTCCGAGGCGGTCCGGCTTACTACATGGAGCATGGCCTAGGGATGCGCTGGATGGGGATATTATTCTCGTTGCTGTTGATCCTTGCCTTTGGTTTGGTGTTTAACTCGGTTCAAGCGAATTCGATTTCACAGGCTGCCCAAGTCGCTTTTGGCTGGCCGCCTGCCTATGTCGGTGCAGGACTGGCACTGGTTAGTGGGTTGATCATTTACGGTGGCTTACGTCAAATTGCGCGCACGGCTGAGGTCTTAGTTCCTGTGATGGCACTGCTCTATTTATCGCTGGCGTGTTATGTGATGTTGACCAATATAGAGCAAGTACCCGCCGTGATATCGCTGGTGGTTAAAAGTGCTTTTGGTCTTCATGAAGCCGCCTCTGGCGCGTTGGGCTACACCTTGGCGCAAGGAATGATTCAGGGCATTAAGCGTGGCCTTTTCTCGAATGAGGCAGGCATGGGCTCGGCGCCGAATGCCGCAGCCTCCGCCACACCCTATCCGCCTCATCCAGTTTCTCAAGGGTATGTACAAATGCTGGGCGTCTTTGTCGATACTCTGGTGATATGTACCGCAACCGTCGCAATTATTCTGCTATCGGGGGAGTATATTCCCGGCGGCGAAGTCACGGGGGTCGAACTGACACAGCGTGCCTTGAGTGCACAGGTCGGCGATTGGGGCGAGCAATTTGTGGCGGTGGCCATTTTCTTCTTTGCGTTTACCTCCATCATTGCTAATTACTCGTATGCAGAAACCAATTTGCTATTTATCAATGGTCGCTTGCGTCCGGCACTGCCTTATTTTCGAGCATTGGTTTTGGGCATGGTGATGTTTGGCGCGCTGGCCGAGCTCCCCTTAGTGTGGACGCTAGCGGATGCATCAATGGGCATGATGGCCTTGGTGAACATGATTGCGATCTTATTGCTGTCTGGCATTGTTAAGCGCTTGGCCGCTGATTACCACACCCAACGTTCGTTAGGGCGAGTGCCTGTGTTTGATAGTCGCCGTTTCCCTGAGCTTCACAGCCAATTGGACGAAAAGGCTTGGCCTTTGCCCAAGCAGTGACCGTGATGCGGTGGCTTTTTTATGCTGGAATGATAGTCTTGGCAACAGACAGATAACATAAGGGTTAGCAAGATGCTGATTGTGGTCTCCCCCGCGAAAACATTGGATTATGAGTCACCATTGCCGACGCAACGTCATACCCAACCCATGCTGACTGAGCACTCTCAAGCATTGATCGAGGTATGTCGTCAATTAACGCCCGCCGATATCGGTGCGTTAATGAAGGTGAGTGATAAAATTGCCAGTCTGAATGCAGTCCGTTTTGCTGAATGGTCACCAACCTTTACCACTGATAATGCACGCCCTGCGGTACTGGCGTTTAAAGGGGATGTTTATACGGGTCTGGATGCCACTTCAATGTCTGAACAGGACTTTGATTGGGCTCAGGCGCATTTCCGAATGCTGTCGGGGCTGTATGGCCTATTGCGGCCATTGGATTTGATGCAACCTTATCGCCTTGAAATGGGTACTAAGCTGGCGACATCGCGCGGTGATAACTTGTATCAGTTTTGGGGCGATATCATCACTGAGACATTGAATCGCACCTTGGCAGAGCAAGGTGATCGATTACTGGTGAACTTGGCCTCCAATGAGTATTTCAAAGCGGTAAATAAGAAAAAACTCGACGGCGACATTGTGACCCCCGTTTTTAAAGACTGTAAGAACGGTCAATACAAGGTGATCAGTTTTTACGCCAAAAAAGCCCGTGGCATGATGGCGCGCTATTTGATTGATCAGCGTGCGACATCCATTGAAGCTATCAAGACATTTGATGTTGGCGGCTACTATTTTAGCGAGGCACATTCCAAAGGGAATGAGTTGGTCTTTCTGCGTGAAGAACAGTAACGCACTGGCAATAAAGTAACGACAGCCCCGCCGACACAGAGCTGTGTCTAAATAAAAAAAAGCCCCAATGGGGCTTTTTTTTACCGCTTTCAGTTAGTGAAGAATGCGGGCGCGAATCGTGCCCTCAATCGCTTTAAGCTTTTTCAGTGCTTTATCAGCCTGTTCGGTTTCGACATCAATCACCACATAACCAATTTTTGCGGACGTTTGCAGATATTGTGCGGCGATATTGATGCCTTCATCGGCAAAGGTGGTGTTGATTTTGGTCAACACACCGGGACGGTTCGCGTGAATGTGGAGTAAACGAGAACGCCCTTGATGCTCAGGCAGTGACACCTCTGGGAAGTTGACACAAGAGAGTGTCGAGCCGTTATCAGAGTACTTGATCAACTTGCCGGCCACCTCAAGACCAATGTTTTCCTGCGCTTCTTGTGTCGAGCCACCAATGTGGGGAGTGAGCAGCGCATTATCAAAGGCCTGCAGTGGTGAGCTGAAGGGGTCATTATTAGTTTTAGGCTCAACAGGGAATACATCAATCGCCGCCCCGGACAAATGATTGCTCTCAAGCGCGCCACATAGGGCATCAATGTCCACTACTGTACCGCGTGAGGCATTAATAAAGATAGCGCCGGGCTTCATACGGGCGAATTCTTCACTGCCAATCATGTTTTGGGTGCTTTCGGTTTCCGGGACGTGCAATGAAATCACATCACTGCGGTTTAATAATTCGGTCAGCGAGTTGACTTGTACGGCATTTCCGAGTGATAGCTTGTTATCGATATCGTAATAACAAACGTTCATGCCGAGGTTCTCGGCCAAAATACTCAGCTGCGTCCCGATGTGGCCATAGCCGATAATCCCCAATACTTTTCCGCGTGCTTCAAACGAGCGTTCGGCGGATTTCTGCCATTCGCCACGATGCGCCTTGGCATTCTTTTCCGGAATGCCGCGTAGCAGCAGCAGGATCTCCCCGAGCACTAATTCGGCGACGCTGCGGGTATTTGAGAAGGGGGCATTAAAAACCGGGATACCACGTTGAGCGGCAGCGTCGAGATCAACTTGGTTAGTGCCGATACAAAAACAGCCGACCGCGACCAATTTTTTCGCCTTTGCGAAAACCGATTCAGTCAGCTGGGTGCGTGAACGCAAGCCGACAAAGTGAGCATCTTGAATCGCTTCTTCCAGCGCCTCACCGGTGAGGGAGCCTTTGTGATACTCAATATTGGTATAACCAGCTTGCTTGAAGGCCTCTAACGCTGTGGGGTGGACGCCTTCGAGGAGCAGAATTTTGATCTTATTCTTGTCCAGTGAATAGTGTGACATGCGGGCTGTTCTCTTCCTTAGAAACAATAGTGGTAGCAATGTTGCGCCTGAGTGCCGGGGCGCATCGTGACCCTGTGCCCTTAACGCGTCTGCTAAGAAAAAGCGGCTAGAAGCGCTGTCATTAGGCTGATCTCATTCGCGAAGCCGCAGGAGGGCGCGCGATGTGCCGGTATCAGAACAGTGACCAAGATAACAAAAATTTTGCGAAGGGGTAAGAATTATCCGTTCTAGACCATAAAAAAAGCACCTTAAAAAAGGCGCTTTTAACTTATTGATTACACTAAACGCAAACGTTTGGCTTTTGCGAGCGAGAATGAGGCTCTCACCGACTATGCATGATGGGTTATGCGTTTAGTCTGCAATTTTTTGCACGCCGTTTTCAGTGCCAGTTAAGACGACGTCGGCACCACGGTTGGCGAATAGGCCGACAGTCACTACACCTGCGATACCGTTAATGGTATCTTCGAGCGCTTTTGGATCTTGGATTTTCATATTGTGCACATCCAAGATCACGTTGCCGTTATCGGTCACTACCCCTTGACGATAGCAAGGATCGCCCCCGAGTTTGACCAACTCGCGAGCCACATAAGAGCGTGCCATCGGGATCACTTCCACAGGAAGCGGAAACTCGCCGAGAACATCAACGTGTTTGGTGTCATCGATAATGCAGATGAATTTGTCTGCGATCGCCGCGACAATCTTTTCACGGGTGAGGGCCGCGCCTCCGCCTTTAATCATGTGCTTGCGCGCGTTGATTTCATCCGCGCCATCCACGTATACATCAAGACTTGCGACGTCGTTCGCATCAAACACCTCAATGCCCAGTGCTTTCAAACGCTCGGTGGATGCTTCTGAACTAGAAACAGCGCCTTTAATTTGCGATTTAATCGGTTCAAGGGCATCGATGAAGTAGTTGACGGTCGAGCCTGTCCCTACGCCAACAATGCTGCCGGGTGTGACATATTCCACCGCCGCTTCGCCCGCTGCTCTTTTCTTATCGTCTTGGTTCATGATCACTCCTAATGGGGGTTTTGGCGGCGATTATAGCGAAGCGTATCGACGCCGTCAGGATAGAGGTCGCGAATTCGTCGCTGACCAGTGCCAATGGCGACTGGGCGTTAATACGTGGGGTAGGGGCATGTCCCACTGCTCGGTGGGCAATTGGGCCCAATGTTGACAGTCATGAGCAAGACCGACCGCGGTAGCATTTGGGTGTGCACAGAGCGCCAAGGTGCGATCATAGTAGCCACCGCCCATGCCCAGCCGTTGACCGCAGTCGTCAAAGGCAACCAAGGGTGTGGCAATCACCTCCAATTGGTGGGTGGGTAAGAGATAGCGAATATCCAGTTTGGGCTCGGCGATCCCGTAGCGGTTCGACTGCATCGGGGTGGTCGGGGTGTAATGTAAAAACAGTAAGTGACCCTGACTGAATGGATGAACCACAGGGAGATAAACCGACTTTCCGGCCTGCCAGCAGGCATTAATCAACGGCGTGGTATCAAGCTCACCATCAAACGATAAATATAAGGCAATATGCTGAGAGGCGATCACAGACGGCAAGGCCATAAAGCGTGTCATGACCGCGTGGGCGGCGTGCTCTTGCTGTTCTGCGTTCAGTTGCCGGCGGGCGTGTCGGACCTGTTGACGTATTTGCTGTCTGGGCTGCATAACTGTCCTTGATGCTAGCCTGTCTGGAAGAGGGCCCCGGGATGCCGTCGGGATCGAAGGCCCTTGAACCCGCTGGTTCAAGGCGGGCGGGCAGTACAAACCGTAGGCTTCTCGGTACGTGCCGAGCTTGCTCAGTAGCTTGTAACAACACACCCTTAGGTTTGCTTATCGGCTCAGGGACGTAGATCCGCTGACAAACACCCCAGGGAATTCGGGTTACTTACGCGGTCCTTGCGTGGCCATTGCTGTGTCCAACTTTGACGCCATCAGGGCGCTCCGTTGCTTAACCTGATCTTGGACGTCGACCAATGATTGCTTGGCTTCATTCAGCTCGTGGCAAACATTTAAAGCAGCAATGGCAATTAACTGCTCTGTGTTGGTTACTTTAGTGCGCTCAGCCAGTTGTTGCAACCGTTGATCGAACTCACTTGCTGCTTCTTTGAGCGCTTGTTCCTGTCCTGGTGGACAATTGACCCGAACAAAGCGATCAAGGATCTTAATTTCAACCGGTTGTGTGCTCATAATGGTTGGCTGGCTCCTCGTGCGGCCTCTTCTTCTTGGGCCAACGACACAGTAACAATGTCCGCTATTCTAGCAATTATTTTTAGCGATACACCACTTTGAAATACCTAAGCTGTGTATCTGCTGTCAATTTAGACATGGAAGCGGTCGATGAATGCTCTGACAGGTTGGCAGATGAGAGCTAAGCCGCAGTTTATTATGGCCAGTTGCTAAGCCGAGTATGAATTGATCTTTGTCATGCCCGTCGCGCAGCGCGTCGATTTACACTGCCAGCCACGATGAAACGATTTTATCCGTGCCTTCGTATCGGAAGAGGTATCAAAGCGTGTTTGCGTGCTTTTGATACGGGAGCGATTCAGCCACGCGGCGTGAAATGGTAGACTGTGGGTTTTATAACATGCACGACCAAGGGCAAGATTGTGACTGATACCCGTTTACCTCTTTATGCGCAAGCCGCGACGACTTTATCGGCAGATAGCCTTGCCGTCACACCCGCCGAAATGCATGGCTTAATCGCCGGTATGTTAAGTGGAGGTATGGCGCTGGAAGATGGGGGCTGGCTCACCATGCTTTACGACTATACCAACCAAGGTATGGGATGGCCGACTGAGGCGAAAACCCTCGCCATGCAAAGCTATCACCAGCTGAAAACACAATTGACCGGGGACGACTTAGATCTCGATATCTATGTCCCTGACGACGAGCAGGTTGGCGTAGTCGCTCGAGCAGAAGCCCTTGTCGAATGGATCAATGCGTTTTTAGCAGGGGTGGGGCTGATCGGTAAACAAGGCCGTCAACTCTCCAATGACGTCACCGAGGCGCTGAGCGACCTTAAAGCTATTGCCCAGCTTGGCATTGACGAAGACGGTGATATGCAAGAACAAGCGGAGCTACTTGAGCAAGTTTGCGAGCATGTTCGTGTGTGCTGCATGGTAGTGCATGCTGAATTGGGTGCGCGTCCGGATGCGGATGAGACTCCAAAGACACTCCATTAATCAATGAATCAACATCGCTGACATGCGATGACCCCATACAGTATGGGATTAGGGACAGGTGGGATGAAAGCCTACGATATAATCATTGCCGGTGGAGCGATGGCCGGTGCCACGGCCGCACTTGCGCTGGATACATTAAGTGGCGGTCAGCTGCGTATTGCCGTGGTTGAGGCGATGTTACCCGATCATGCCAATCACCCTGGGTATGATGCACGCAGTATTGCTTTGGCACAGGGAAGCTGTGCTGCACTGGAATCGCTGGGTTTATGGTCGGCGTTAGCGCCATTTGGCACCCCGATTCAGCATATCCATGTCTCGGACCGCGGCCATGCGGGGCAGACACAGATTGATGCGAACGCTCAAGGTGTTCCTTATTTGGGACAAGTGATTGAGCTTGCGGATGCTGGCCGTGTCTTTCACCAGCAGCTCAGTCATCGCAGCGCCATTGATCTTTATTGTCCCGATTACGTCGAACATATTGATCGTGAGCAAGCGTCGGTAACCGTTAAGCTCAAGCAAGGAGAGACCTTGCAGGCAAAACTGCTAGTGGCTGCCGATGGCGGACGCTCGCCATGCTGTCAACAGCTGAAGATCGCGCGTCAGCAGCACGACTTCCATCAGGTGGCGATCATTGCCAACGTGAGTACCGCGCTGCCGCATCAAGGGGTGGCATTTGAACGCTTTACTCGCACAGGGCCGGTGGCGCTACTGCCGATGTCGCAGGGACGGTGCTCGGTGGTCTGGTGTGTATCACCGGATGAGGTCGACCATTGGCTCACGTGTGACGAGGCGACCTTCTTGGACGGTTTGCAGACGGCCTTTGGGTGGCGCTTGGGTAAACTTCTTCATGTTGGCACTCGGCATGCCTATCCGTTGGTGCTTAATCAAGTGGTGAGTCCGATCAGCCACCGTGTGGCGGTGGTCGGCAATGCGGCACAAAGCCTCCATCCTATCGCGGGGCAAGGGTTTAATCTCGGTCTACGGGATGTGATCACGCTAGCCGAGGTTCTGACGGCAGCGTCAGCACGCGGCGAGGATCTGGGCGCAATGCCAGTCTTAACCCGCTACGCGCAACATAGAGAAGCGGACCGAGAGGCCACCATCGCCACCACATCCGGGTTAGTGCACCTGTTCTCTAACCAAAATGCGGTGTTATCAGCCACTCGTAATCTCGGACTGGGGTTGATGTCAGCTCTACCGAGTCTTAAACAACCTCTTATTCAACGCACCATAGGATGGGTAGCGCGCACATGAAGATGATCAATGCAGATATTGCCATCATTGGCGGCGGCATGGTGGGGCTCACCTTGGCGGCAGCGTTGGAACACAGCGCTTTACGTGTGGTGGTTATTGAAGGGAAAACCCCTGAGCCCAGCTTGGATACCATCCCGGATAACCGTGTGTCAGCCCTAAGCCGCGCCAGTGAACGCATATTGCGCGGCGTGGGGGCTTGGTCGGGCATTGAATCTCGCCGCATGGCAAGTTATCAAGCCATGCACGTTTGGGAGCAAGACAGTTTTGCCGAGATCGCGTTTGATGCACAAAGTCTGGGCCAGCGTGATCTGGGCCATATTGTTGAAAACCGTGTCATTCAGTTGGCGCTCCTCGATAAAATCAAACAGCAAAGTAATGTGACGTTGCTGATGCCTGAGCAGTGTCAATCGATGATGATGGGTGAGCGAGAAACCTGGCTACAGCTTGCCTCTGGTGGCGGCGTGACCGCTAAATTGGTGGTGGGGGCGGATGGCGCGCGCTCTTGGGTGCGAGGCCAAGCCAGTTTACCTTTGGTGCAACGCGATTACGGGCATCACGCGGTTGTTGCGACGGTTCGCACTGAGGTTGCCCATCAGGGCGTTGCACGGCAAATCTTCACGCCGGATGGTCCACTGGCTTTTTTACCGCTTAGTGATCCGCACCTTTGCTCGATTGTATGGTCGGTGTCACCGTGCTTGGCGCAGCACTATATGGATATGGACGACGCGGCATTTAATCAGGCTTTAACGGCACAATTTGATGTGACTCTGGGGCTTTGCGAAGCTGTGGGACCACGTGCCAGTTATCCATTAACCATGCGTTATGCACAGCAATTTGCCGCTGACCGTGTGGCCTTGGTGGGGGATGCGGCGCACACTATTCACCCACTGGCCGGCCAAGGGGTGAATTTAGGTTTGCTGGATGCTGCAGCGCTTGCTGAAACACTGATACACCTTGCTGAACAAGAAAAAGACATTGGCCTGCATGCGTCACTGCGCAATTATGAACGCTGGCGAAAAGCAGAAGCGGCGCAAATGATCGCCGCCATGCAAGGCTTTAGAAGTTTGTTTGACGGCGCTCATCCGATCAAAAAATTGATCCGTGGCTTCGGCATGCAGGCTGTGAATCATTTGCCGGGCGCTAAACTGCCATTTATTAAACGGGCGCTAGGGCTAAGTGGCGAGCTACCCAAGCTCGCCTGTGCAACATTTTCTGAATCGTCTAGCTGAGATTATTGGCGAATCGATATCTGTGTGCTAGTTGTTGTGTAGTTAATCAACCAAGTATTAGTGAACCACGAAGTCTGTTGAAACGACGATGTGTCACTGGGTGCAACAAGGAACAAAACTATGAGTGATATCCCATCAGAATTAAAATTTACTTCAACGCATGAGTGGGTGCGCCCAGAAGGCGATGGCTTGTTTACCATTGGTATCTCGGATCATGCGCAAGCCCTGTTAGGGGATATGGTATTTATTGATTTGCCCGACGAGGGCGACAGTTTTGATGCCGGAGACGATTGTGCCGTGGCAGAGTCTGTCAAAGCCGCCTCTGATATTTATGCGCCTATTTCTGGGGAAGTGGTTGCGGTAAATGAAGAGCTGGATGGTTCACCGGAATTGGTGAATAGCGACCCTTATGGTGATGGCTGGTTATTCCAAATTCGCGCTACCGATGAGTCTGAAATTGATGATCTCTTGGATGCGCAAAGCTATGAAGAAACCCTAGGGGAAGAAGACGACGACGAATAAGGTTGGCTGTCTTTGCGTCATCGTCAGGCCCTGCCTTTGGCGGGGCCTGTTGGTTTAAGCTCGCCCTGAATGTGAATCAGTGGCGGTGTGTATTGACCGCGTGAGGCTGAGGCTCATCATGCATGGCTTGCTGATAGGCCTCACGTATCACTGCATTAACTTCTTTGACGGTTTGGTAGTGCGTGATGGTGGCGTCTTGAGGGGCTTTTAGCCAACCGTTTTCAAAATCAAAGCGTCCTCGTCCGGCAATATAAAGTCGACCTGAAAAAAGTCGCGCCACATGTTTTGCGACCAACCTTGGTACATAGCGATTAAAAACGCGCATAAACCCTTCTTGGATAGTTGAATAAACCTTGAGCCCTGTCCACTTTGCATGGTGGCTCTGAGGTGGTAACCATATTTAACGTGGTAACCATAGTTGTGATGTCGGGAAATAGCGACATACAACGGCGCAGATTGTGCAAAGGGTTTATGGCGAGGGGATGACAGCGTTATCGTACATCCTCAGTTTGGGATCTTTACCACAAATCAGCGCAGTTAAATGCGGGGACGCAACTGGGTTTTCCTCTCAGTGCAATTAATAGTGCATCGGTTAATGATTGCCCCAGCCACCCATGTGGATAGCTCAAATGATGCGGTGGTTGAATGGTCTCTGGAGAAATTGGCGTGAATCCCACGCGGCCATAAAACGCTGGGTCGCCATAGGTCATCACCAACTGATAGCCCTGCTCTTTTAGTGCGTTAAGGCCATGCTGGATCAAAGACTGCCCAAGCCCCTGTTTTTGATAGCTTGGGTGGACCGCCATCGGTGAAAGCAGTGCCGCCTTGGGCATGGTTGGGTAGGTTAACCGAGAAAAAAAGACTGCCCCAGCCAGCACTGAGTTATCGACCGCGACAAACCCAAGCCATTCACCCTCTGGTGTGGTGTCGTGCAGCTGATGAATCAGTTGGCCAATCAGGTCCCCCTCATCCGGCCCTTCGCTGTGAGTAAATGTCTCACGGACCAGTTCAGCAACGTCATTGATGTTCACATCGGTTAAAGGTAAAAACTCCATCGCTTACTCCTTTCTATCGCAGGTTGGGGCGGCTTTTAGGGCATCGACACGGGTTAAAACGGTCTCGGTGATATGGGCAATGAGCCACTGGGTTCGTGGGTGGGCACTGATTTGCTGTCGCCAAGCCAGATGAATATCAAACCCAGGCACATCAATAGGAGGTGCGCTCAGAGCAAGGGTGTCGGTATCATCGAAATTATCGATACGTGCCATCAGTTCCGGAACAGTGCAAAGTAATTGGCGCTGTTTTAGCAATTGTCTCACGGTGAGAAATCGCTGCGATCCCATCACCACGTGACGGTGATAACCTAACTTGGTCAGGGTTTGGTCGATAGGGCTGGTTAACTGACCTTGGGTGGAAACCAGCGCGTGTGGCGTTGCGACAAAATCGGCCAAACTAATGGGGGCGTGCAGCCCTGTGCTTTTGGGGTCAAACAGACAGACGTGCTGTTCGTGATACAAGTGCTGACTGGCTATGTTTTCCATCCCCTCAGGAAGCACGCCAATCACGACATCGACCTCATCATCCTCAAGCGCCTGTTGACAGCTTTTTTTGTCGACAGGGCGAAGGCTTAATTGTGCGTGAGGCAGATGAGTCGTAAAGCTATCAAATAAGGCGGGGGCAAAAATCAGCTCCGCATAATCCGTGAGCCCGATGCGCACCTGTCCATCGTAGTGTTGCGGCTCAAAGTGAGGTGGCACCAACACCTCGCTGGAGAGCGTATCGAGTAATGCCTGAATCTTAGGTGCGATATCTATCGCGCGAGCAGTGGGGACCATTTGATGGCCGCGGCGCTCAAATAAGGGGTCATCGAGCATCACACGCAAACGCGACAGGCTATGGCTCATGGCCGATTGCCCTAAAGCCAAACGCTCAGCCGCGCGGGTGACGCTGCGCGTTTCCATTAAGGTGATAAAGGTTACGAGTAGGTTGAGGTCGTATTTACGCCACTGTTTTTGCGCCATCCTTAGCCTTGACTCCTAGGGGTTATCGTCGCGACAAATGGCGGCGCGCAGAGGTTGGCAAAGTGCCACTAGGTCGGTCACTTTCACCCACAGCCCAGCATGCGGATCGCCACTGCTGATCGTGACACTTTCGTGGTCGAAAATACGCTCTTCAAACACAATTGGCAGTGGCCGAGGTAATCCTAAGGGAGCGACCGTGCCAAGCGTATAACCTGTCATTGCTCGCACCTTGTCTGCGTCGGCCAGTGTCATTCGCCGACATGCTAACTGCTCGCGCACGCGCCGTGGGTCGACCTGACAATCACCGGGCACACAGGCTAATGCGTACTGGTTACCCATATCGCGTAAAAGCAGCGTTTTTAGCATACGCGCCGGTAAGATCCCGCGCGCTGCCGCTGTGTCAGTGATGGATTGGGTAGCTTGCGATTGCCATAAAACCTCATAGGTCACCCCTGCCATATTAAGCGTGGCAGTGACGGCTGTGTGCAATGGCATAGAGGCAGAAGAAGCGACCAAGGGTTATTTTTCCTCCTCGAGTGAATACGGGAGTGCGACGCGCTGCCAAATGGCGTCGGGCGCATCCGCGAATCGAAAGGCAGTGTCGTCGTCCAAGTTATTGGGTAAAACCACTAAGGCGGTTGCACGACCGTCTGAGTAGGCAGCGCCAGCAATGACGGTGCCGCCTGCTCGCCAATTGTCTCCTACCGCTCGTTCTACTTTATCACCCGGCTTAGGGGCCTGATCGGCTTGTCCTATCAATTTATACATGGCGCGTTTATTGATGCCACGGTATTTCGCGCGTGCGACCGTTTCCTGACCGGTATAACAGCCTTTGGTAAAGCTGATCGCATTCAGTACCTGCAGATTGAGGGATTGCGGAATAAACTCGCTTTTGGTGGCATCTTCAATGCGCGGCAAGGCAGCATCGACGTCGCATTGCTCCCATAGCGTGTGGTCAGCCAATAGGGCACTTTCCTGATAGGCTGCAACCAGTTGGTCCGCCGCAGCAGGACTGATGGCAAGCAACCAGCGGGTTGGCTCGAGCATCACCGCCGTGCCGTGTTCACTATGGCGCACGGCACCTTGAGCGCCGAAATGTTCTGCGATCACTTGTTCCGCCTGTTGGCCAACGACACCGAGCAATACATCTTCACTAGGCTGAAAGTCGATTTTCGAGAAGATGGCGTATTTTTTTATCTCAGTGAGTTGCGTTTGTGCAATCGACATTGGCTGCACCATGGCCAGACCGTCGCCGTGGTGGAAAAGCCGTAATACCGACCAGACTTTGCCTTTGGGATCGCAATGAGCCGCGAGGGTCGATTGATTTTTTTCGAGTTGGCTCAGATCGCAGGTCAATTGTCCTTGCAGATAGCTTTGAGTGTCGTCGCCGCTTACTTGCGTCAATGACCAGTTATCCAATGCGACCAAGGCCAAATCAGGCAGTGGGCTATTTGCATTGCGCTCGGCTGGGGTAAAGGCGACTGTTTGATACCATTCGCTCATAGAAATCACGCTCGCAGTTGAGAAAAACACAGAGTATGACACGTATACTAATCGTGCGTTGTCAGCTTGTCAGCCTTTGTATTGTAAGGGTATTGATGGCAAGCGACGTTGAATTGATAAACATCAGGGGATAGCTCTCATCTTCATCGCCGAGTTGAGAGGAAAAGTAGTCGCCCTCCGTTGGCGCTGATACTATGCATCCACTGACATCAGTGATTGAGGTAAACATGGTAAATACCGACGATAAACCACGGATCCGTTGGGCATGCCGCCGTGGCATGTTGGAGCTTGATGTAATCATTATGCCTTTCTTTGAAGCTTGCTATGACACCTTGAGTGACAGTGACAAGCAAGACTTCATCGCATTTTTAGAAAGTGACGACCCTGACTTGTTTGCGTGGCTGATGGGGCATGGTAAACCTGACGATCCTAAGATGAAATCTATCGTTGACAAGATTGTTGCCCATAACCGAAGCAAGCTTCGTACATAGTCAGCTCCGCTGTCCTCGCTATGTCGCTATTAGCCTGATCCTGTTCGGCGTGATAGCGGCATGGCTGATCACTTTTCACCTTGCCGTTCCTTTGAGTGCCCGCGCCCTGGCGATTATTTACGTGATCCGCGATGGTCGAAGGTTCTACCACCAGTTACTGGCTAGCCAAGGCACCTTATCCATTGATCGCCATTTTTATGTTCAGCTGAATACCCATCCGAAAGGGAAAATGTCCTGTGTCTGGGCGACGCCTTGGTTGGTTGTCCTCGAGAATGCACAAGGGGAGTCGCGGATCTTTTTGTGGCGAGGCGGGATGCCGGACTATCACTTTCGTCTGATTTATCGTCACTGCTGTACGGCCGTTAGGGATAGTTTGTGACATTTTTGTGACGAGGTGTTTACACCGCTTTACTTTTACCCAGCTTGGCCGATAGTAAAAGGTGCACACAATGTGTAGGGCTATTGAAACTCTGAGTTTGGTTGTAGGGTGACTATGAATATAAAGCAAAAACTATTGCTGCTAACCGCGATGTCGGTGGTAGCCCTGTTGGCCGTGGCGGGTGTGGCATGGAAAGCGGAAAGCAAGCTTGGCAACATGCACCGTCAGTTAACCACAGTGTCCGATCTTGAAGTGATTCTGCTTAATTTGCGACGTAATGAAAAAGACTTTCTTGCCCGCATGGACCCTAAATATCTCTCCCGGTTTGATAACAATGTTGACGCCTTCAATAGCCTGCTCGGTGAACTGCGCACGGACAGTCAAGCGCTTGGCCTCGATACGCAAATCATTGGTCAAGTGTCGACAGCGATGCAAGGCTACGCGCAGGGATTTCGTGACCTTGGCGCGGGCTATCAACGTCTCGGCCTAGAGGCCGGACAAGGTTTGCGTGGTGATATGCAACAAGCTAGCGAGAAGTTGGTCGCGGCGACTCAAAACGATATTGTGCTGGAAAGCAGCGCACGCCTATTGGTGGCGGAAGCGAAGCTGTTCGTTAATAGCAGCAATATGAGCCACATCGAGCAATATCAACGGCAATTGAATGAACTGTCAGCTTACCTAAAAGGCGATCTATTAGCGGTATTCCAAGCGCACCACACGACGGTAAAGGCGGTAGTAAGGCAAAAAGAGCAACTGGGATTGGCGCATGACCAAGGCCTGTTGGGCAATATCCGTGGCAAGACCCACCAAGTTGAAGAGATGTTTGAAACCTTGAGTGAGTCTTACCAAAGCGCCATTACCAAGGCACAGAGAGAAACCATGGTTCTGACTGCGTCGATTGTTATTCTCTTGGCGCTGGTGATGACGGTGGTTTCTTTGTGGATGAATCGAGGGATTCAGCGCCGCATTTATAGCTTTAGTGAGAAAATGAGCCAGATCACGCAGCAAAAAGATTTGACGTTGCGGGCCGATGAGGCAGGTCGCGATGAAATTGCGGCGATGGCCAAAGATGTCAATCAGATGCTGGCTGGCATCCAAACCATGGTGACGGATGTGCGTTCTGCGGTGCAAGCGCTGCATCAAAGTGCCGAGCAAGTCGAGTCGCGTAGTCATCAAACTAGCTCTGCGCTAACCACCCAGTTAGATGAAACCACCCACGCTGCAACTGCGATGAACGAGATGGAAAGCACCATTCGTGATATTGCCAGCAATACCGACCAAGCGGCTGACAATGCACGTACCAGTTTGGGTCGCGCGCAAAATGGTCAGCAAGTGGTGGATGATACCCGCACCATGATCATGACTTTGTCAGAAACGCTCAGCAATACCAGCAACGAAGTGTTGGAGCTGAGTAAACTGTCCGAGACCATTGGGTCGGTGCTTGATGTCATCAAAGATATTTCCGAGCAAACGAACTTGCTGGCCCTGAACGCGGCAATTGAAGCGGCTCGAGCCGGTGAACAAGGACGTGGTTTTGCGGTGGTTGCCGATGAGGTACGTCAGCTGGCGACCCGTACGCGAGAATCGACCGATGAAATCGCCGGTATTATTGGCTCGTTGCAGGACCAAACTCAGTCGGTTGCGGAGCGCATGGAGCAAAGCCGCGAAGATGGGCAAACGTCTGTATCTAAAGTGGAGGCGGCTTCCCAAGAATTGGCGCAAATCATGGCTGATATGCAACATATCATGGACATGAGCACCCAGATCGCGACCGCCATTGAAGAGCAAAGTTCGGTTGCCAAAGAAGTGAACCAAAACGTGCATACCATCCAGGATATTGCCCAAACCAGTACCGATCGCGCCCAGCAAAACCGTGATGCAGCCCATCAGGTGGCGGAAGAGGCGGCGAACCTAGAGCGCGCGGTGAGTCAGTTTAAAAGCTGAGTAAGCAATGCGGTGTAGATTGAGTGCTGTTTCGTTAAATGAGAAAAGGCCAGCGTTTGCTGGCCTTTATTATTACCGTCACATGGTTAGCAAGGTTGATCCGGCACCAAAATGGTTGGTCCAGAGTCCGGTAACTGCTCTGGGTAATCAATGGTGTAGTGCAGCCCTCGGCTTTCTTTACGCTGCATTGCACATCGCACCATCAGTTCCGCCACTTGCAACAAGTTACGCAGCTCTAGCAAGTTATTCGACACGCGGAAATTGGCGTAATACTCGTGAGTTTCTTGCTTGAGCAGTTCAATACGACGCAGTGCGCGCTCCAGACGCTTGGTGGAGCGAACAATCCCCATATAATCCCACATGAACAAACGCAGCTCGTGCCAGTTGTGCTGGATAACCACTTCTTCATCGGAGCATATTACTTGGCTCTCATCCCAAGCAGGGAGCGGAGCAAGCGGCTCAACATGGTCTTGGTGCGCTTTGATATGTTCAGCGGCAGACCACGCGTAGACCACACACTCCAGAAGCGAATTAGACGCCATCCGGTTGGCGCCGTGCAAGCCGGTATAGCTCACTTCGCCGATTGCATAGAGGCCCGGCAAGTCGGTATTGCCGTTTTGGTCAACAATCACACCGCCACAGGTATAGTGAGCGGCTGGTACAATCGGAATCGCGTCCTTGGTGAGATCAAACCCATAGGTCTGCAGCTTCTCGTAAATGGTCGGGAAATGCTTGGTGATAAAGTCAGGATCTTTATGACTGATATCTAAGTACATGCAATCAGCCCCGAGGCGCTTCATCTCATAGTCAATGGCACGGGCCACCACATCACGTGGGGCTAGCTCGCCACGCTCATCAAACTCTGACATGAATCGTGTCCCATCTGGGCGTTTTAGATGGGCGCCTTCACCACGTAATGCTTCGGTAAGCAAAAAGTTACGGGCATCAGGATGATACAAACAGGTTGGGTGGAATTGATTAAATTCCAAATTAGCGACCCGACACCCCGCACGCCAAGCCATAGCGATGCCATCACCAGATGACACATCTGGGTTCGAGGTATACTGATACACCTTGGATGCACCACCAGTCGCCAGCACCACAAAATTGGTCCGTACCGTGTCGACCACTTCTCGATCGCGGTTCCAGACATAGGCACCTAACACATGATTGGGACCACCAAGGCCGATTTTTTTACGCGTAATAATGTCGAGCGCATTATGGCGTTCGAGCAAGGTAATATTGGGGTGGTTGCGTACATTGTCTTGCAGTGAGGTTTGCACGGCCATGCCGGTGGCATCCGCAGCATGAAGAATACGGCGGTGACTATGCCCACCTTCGCGGGTGAGGTGATATTTCGGCGTGTCACTCTCAGTATCTTCTTGGTCGAAAGGCACGCCGCCATCGATCAGCCATTGTACGCAATCTTTCGCATTTCGAGCGATAAAGTCGACAACTTGCGTATCACAAATGCCAGCGCCTGCAATTTGTGTGTCTTCAACGTGTGACTCGACAGAGTCCTGCTCATCAAAAACCGCGGCAATACCACCTTGCGCGTATAAGGTGGCTCCTTCGCTTAATGGGCCTTTGCTAAGTACAATCACTTTATGTGTGGGCGCCAAACGTAGCGCCAATGATAGGCCGGCGGCACCGCTGCCGATAACCAGCACATCACATTGATGTTCCTGAGTTGTGGTCGTCATGATCCCTGGTCCTCTTTCTACGCGGCCCATGTTACACCAATTTGTCACGCCTGCGCGCACTTGGATCAAATCACAGTGAACGGAGGGGGAAAGTTTGCAACCATGCTATCCTTCGGGCGACAATATAGGCGGGCTAGGTTGTCATAATTTAGCCATCCCGTCACAGTAATGTGATGACACCCAAAATAAAACCAACATGGTGAGGAACTTTTCCCCAGCCACTTCGTCGTAGTATGTGCGAATGCTCGCAAGAGGGTTTAACCGCGTTCTGACAACGTCGGGCACAGAATTTCGATAATCGGGCGGAAAGAACAACCAAGGAGTAAACGCTCGAATGAGCGAGCAGCTAACCGATCAGGTTCTAATAGAACGTGTACAGAATGGTGACAAGCAAGCATTCAACCTGTTAGTCGTCAAATATCAAAATAAGGTGTGCAACCTTATTGCCCGCTACGTGGGAACACACAGTGGCGATATTCCGGACATCGCACAAGAGGCGTTCATTAAAGCCTATCGTGCCTTACCGGGGTTTCGTGGTGAGAGTGCGTTTTATACTTGGCTGTATCGCATTGCGGTGAACACAGCAAAGAACCATTTGGTGGCGCAAGGGCGTCGTCCACCCGGCAGTGATATAGACGCAGAAGATGCAGAGAATTTTGAAAGCGGCGGATCACTAAAAGAAATTTCGAACCCTGAGAACTTGATGTTGTCAGAGGAACTGAAGCAGGTAGTTTTTTCGACGATCGAATCACTGCCTGATGACTTAAAAACCGCAATTACGTTGCGTGAGCTCGATGGACTCAGCTACGAAGAAATTGCACAGGTAATGGATTGTCCAGTCGGTACGGTACGGTCTCGTATTTTCCGCGCTCGAGAAGCGGTGGAAAAGCGCATCCGACCACTGATGAAACGGTAACGTGTTTTGCTGGCTGCATGACGGTGACATGAATGACGGATAGAGAACAAATTTCAGCGTTGTTAGATGGTGAGGTCGTGGATAACGCAGTGATCCACCAACTCGAGCACGATAATGACGCGCTGCAAACATGGGAAAGTTTCGGGACCCTCCGTGACGTAATGCGAGGCGAAACCCCAAGTGCCGCACAGTGGGACATTGCTGGGGCGGTGGCGTCTGCGTTAGACAAAGAGCCAGCGCATACCCCTGTTCATCATCACGATAGTGATGTTGTACCTATGCATGAAGCGCAGCCGACGCCGGAAAAAGCCCGTCGTCACTTGCCCAACTGGCTTCAACAAGTCACGCAAGTGGGGATGGCAGCCTGTGTGTCATTGGCCGTGATTGTCGGTGTGCAGCAGTATAACCAGCCGGAGAGCACATCGCCGGTAGCGAGTACCGCCACGCAACCACCGGTACTAGAGACCATTCCTTTTTCGGGGGCTGCAGAACCGGTGAGCCTGAGCCGAGACGATTTTCGCTCAACGCCCACTGAAGCGCAGTTGATGGAGCAACGTCGCCGGATTAATGCGATGTTGAAAGACTACGAATTGCAGCTTCGTTTGAATAAAGATAGGCTGTCTGAGAATCAGACACTGGCACCGTCGATGAGCAGTACAAATCAATGAAAAAAACTCTGATCGGTGCGCTTGCGCTGGTCGGTTTGATGTCTGCGCAAGCCTCGGCCGAACCTTCTGCCGAGGCTTTGTTACATCAAATGGACGTCGCAAGCGACACATTAGACTATGAAGTGTCCTACATCATGGTCGGCAAAAATAGTTTAGAGCCGATGCGCTTTCGTCATGCGCGCGTGGGTGAGCATGCGTTCGGGCACTTAATGTACCTCAGCGGACCGCCGCGCGAAGTGATCCGTCGCGGCGATGAAGTGAGCTACTTTGAGCCGGGGTATGACCCCTTTACCATCGCCAGCGATCATATCGTTGCGCCACTTCCCACCTTGATTCAAACCGATATTGATGTCCTTGCACGTCAGTATGATTTTGTCTCAATGGGTGAATCTCGTGAAGCGGGTATGGCTTGCCAAGTGGTGCGAATCACCCCAAAAGATGGTGAGCGTTACTCGTATCTGTTGTGGATAGATGAAGAGAGCAAGCTCCCGGTCCGCGCGGATTTATTGGACCGAGATGGTGACCCGCTGGAGCAATATCGCGCATTGTCGCTTGTGGTCACGCCGCGCATTAGCGAAGCAATGCAGCAACTGGCAGAACTCACGCTCCCACCTGTACTCAAACTGCCTGCCACTAACCACTCATCATTAGATTGGCAAGTCACCCAATTGCCGGATGGTTTTGAGCCTGTGTACAGCAATCGCCATCGCTTAATGATGACCAAGCGTGCGGTTGAGAGCCAAATGTTTAGTGACGGTCTGTTCAGTTTTTCGGTTTATTTGGCCAAAGCGGACGATGTCTCGGTACGTGAGCAAATTGTTCGTCAGGGGCGCCGGACGTTGCACAGTGTGATTAGCGGAAACGCAGAGATTACCGTGGTGGGTGATATTCCGCCTGAAACTGCTAAACGTGTCGCTAATTCGGTGCGTATCACCGATAATGGAGAGAAAGCATCGCAACAGGTTGAACAATGATTAAAGCGCTCGCGGAAGTGACTGGATATCAAGATGGCTGGCTGGCACTGGCGTGTCAGCAACAAACCAGCTGTGGCAGTTGCCAATCACAAAGTCAGTGTGGCACCGGTATCGTGTCTAAAGCGTTGCCCGGTAAGGTCAATCATGTCAAAGTGCGTGCCCCCAAAGCATTACCGGTCGGGACCTTGGTTGAAATTGGTCTCGCGGAAGCCACCTTGGTGCGTTCCGCGTTGATTGTGTATCTGGTGCCGCTGGTGATGTTGATGGTAGGCGCACTGCTTGGTCAGTTTGTGTTTGCCGAACTTGCCAGTGGCGGCGAGGCTGGTGTGATTGCCACCAGTGTTGGTTTTGGCACACTCGGTGTAATGATTGCGCGCTATTTGGCGGCACGGGTAGGAACGCCTGAGCAACAGCAGCCCCAGTTATTACGCGTGATGGGAGAGCCAGTTTCCGAGCTCGCGGTGATAAATGCAGCACGTCAGGATAGCGACTAGCCACTATTTTCGGTAGAATCCGCCCCACCTGATCCTAGGATCCCATTCTTATAGATAACGAGTAAGTCACACTAACACATGAAGCATATTCGTAACTTTTCGATCATCGCCCACATTGACCACGGTAAGTCGACCCTTTCCGATCGACTCATTCAAGTATGTGGGGGCCTTACTGACCGGGAAATGGCTTCTCAGGTCCTCGACTCTATGGATTTAGAGCGCGAGCGCGGTATCACCATCAAAGCACAGAGTGTGACACTGAACTATAAAGCCAAAGACGGCAATGAGTATCAGCTTAACTTCATTGATACGCCAGGACACGTCGACTTCTCTTATGAGGTGTCACGCTCACTGAAAGCGTGTGAAGGTGCTTTGCTGGTGGTAGATGCTGGACAGGGCGTGGAAGCTCAGACCCTAGCAAACTGCTACACCGCGATTGAAATGGACTTGGAAGTCGTGCCTGTTCTGAACAAAATCGACCTCCCGGCTGCCGACCCTGATCGTGTCGCGCAAGAAATTGAAGACATCGTGGGTATTGAAGCCATTGATGCTACCCGCTGTTCGGCGAAAACCGGCGTGGGCGTGGATGATGTACTGGAAGATATTGTACGTCTTATTCCGCCACCAGAAGGCGATCCGAATGCTCCCACGCAAGCCCTGATCATTGACTCTTGGTTTGATAACTACCTAGGGGTGGTGTCATTGGTGCGTATCCGTGAAGGTGAGCTCAAAAAAGGCGATAAAGTCAAAATCATGAGCACCGGCCAAGAGTGGAACATTGATAGCATCGGCATTTTCACGCCGAAACGCAAAGAGCTCCAAGGGCTGAAAACGGGCGAAGTGGGCTGGGTGATCTGTGGCATTAAAGACATTCTTGGCGCGCCAGTGGGTGACACCATTACCCATGCAAAAAATGGCTGCGAAAAGCGCATTGAAGGTTTCCAAAAGGTCAAGCCACAGGTGTATGCCGGTTTGTTCCCTATCTCCTCGGATGATTATGAAAACTTCCGTGATGCGCTAGGTAAACTGAGCTTAAACGACGCCTCACTGTTTTATGAGCCAGAAAGTTCAGCCGCACTGGGCTTTGGTTTCCGCTGTGGTTTCCTTGGCATGCTCCATATGGAGATCATCCAAGAGCGTCTCGAGCGTGAATACAACCTCGACCTGATTACCACCGCCCCGACGGTTGTGTACGAAGTGACACAAAACGACGGAGAAGTGGTGTACGTGGATAGCCCCGCGAAGTTGCCGCCGATCAACGATATCGACACCATCGGTGAGCCGATTGCCCGTTGTAACATCTTGGTGCCAAGTGAGTTTGTCGGTAACGTCATCTCCTTATGTGTGGAGAAGCGCGGCATGCAAGTAGATATGGTGTATCACGGCAACCAAGTGGCGCTAACCTACGATATTCCAATGGCTGAAGTAGTTTTGGACTTCTTCGACCGGATTAAATCGACGTCCCGCGGTTATGCCTCTTTGGATTACAACTTCCAGCGCTATGAAGTATCCGATATGGTGCGGGTAGATATTCTTCTTAACGGCGACCGTGTTGATGCCTTGGCGATTATTACCCACCGTGATAATGCTCAGCCTCGAGGCCGTGACTTGGTTGAGAAGATGAAAGAGTTTATCCCACGTCAGCAATTTGATATTGCGATTCAGGCGGCGATTGGTAACCACATCATTGCACGCTCAACCGTGAAGCAGTTACGTAAAAACGTTACAGCTAAATGTTATGGCGGCGACGTGAGTCGTAAGAAAAAACTACTGCAAAAACAAAAAGAAGGTAAGAAGCGCATGAAGCAGATCGGTAACGTCGAACTGCCGCAAGAAGCCTTTCTGGCCATTTTGCATGTGGGCAAAGACAAATAATAACGGATTAAAGTATGGCCAATACATTTTCTTTGATACTGGTGCTGGTGACTGTGGTCACCGGCATAATTTGGGTGTTAGACAAGTACCGTTGGGCGCCGCAACGCCGCCAAGCGGCCGCGAAAACCCTAAACGTGTCTGACAGTGATGTCGATAGCGAACAAGTTGCCAAGGTGGCGCCTCAGCCCAGTTGGATTGAGAACGCGGTATCGATTTTCCCGGTCATTGCCGTGGTATTGGTCTTGCGATCCTTTATTTATGAGCCTTTTCAAATTCCATCAGGATCCATGATGCCAACCTTGCTGGTTGGCGATTTTATTTTGGTGGAAAAGTTTGCCTATGGGCTGCGCGATCCCGCGTTTCATACCGAGCTGGTTGAGACCGGCAAACCGGAACGCGGTGATATCGTGGTCTTTAAGTATCCACCACAACCGAATATTGATTACATCAAGCGAACGGTCGGCTTGCCGGGCGATACCATTGTCTATACCAAAGAAAAACGACTGTGTATCCAGCCAAAAGGGCAATCACAATGCGAGCCTGTGCCCATTGATAATATTGAGCCGAGCGAGTTTTCCCAAGGCGGTGTGAACTTGATTCAGGCGCAAGAAACCTTAGGCACGCAAGCACACCAGATTCTCGTGAACCCATCCCGCAATGACCGCGTGGCTGCCTATCAGCCTCGTCCGGGCGTCAACCGTTGGGTGGTGCCGGAAGGCCATTACTTCATGATGGGGGATAACCGAGATAACAGTGCTGACAGCCGTTTCTGGGGATTTGTCCCTGAACGCAACTTAGTCGGCAAAGCGGTGGCGATCTGGATAAGCTTTGAGTTCGAGCGTGACAGTGATAGCTGGCTACCATCTTGGGTGCCGACAGGTGTTCGCTTTAACCGTATTGGTGGTATTAATTAATTCTGGAACATGATGACAACACTAACAGATAAACTGCAGCGTGAGATTGGCTACCAATTCAATAACGCGGCATTACTTGAGCTTGCACTGACACACAGAAGCGCCAATGGCACCCACAATGAGCGTTTGGAGTTTCTGGGTGATTCCATTCTCAGCTTTGTGATTGCTGACGATCTCTACCACCGTTTTCCTAAAGTGGATGAGGGGGATATGAGTCGTATGCGCGCGACCTTGGTTCGTGGCAATACCTTGGCTGAGATTGGCCGTGAGTTTTCACTGGGCGAAGTACTGCGCCTTGGCCCAGGAGAACTTAAAAGTGGCGGCTACCGCCGAGACTCAATTTTGGCGGATGCGGTAGAAGCGCTGATTGGTGCTATCTTTTTGGATAGTGATATTGATACGGTGCAGCGCATTATCCTCAACTGGTATCAACAACGCTTAAATACCATTGAGCCGGGCGTCAGCCAAAAAGATCCCAAAACCCGCTTGCAAGAGCACCTACAAGGCAAGCGTAAACCGTTACCGTCTTACACGGTAATGAAAGTACGTGGCGAGGCACACAACCAAGAGTTTACGGTGGAGTGTCAAGTGGCAGGACTGGAGCGTTCTGTGATAGGTAAAGGCAGCAGTCGTCGCAAGGCAGAGCAAGCGGCTGCGGAATTAGCATTACAGAAGTTGGCACAATGACACAAGCACAGCACTGCGGATTTATCGCCATTGTCGGGCGTCCAAACGTCGGCAAATCGACCTTGCTCAACCGTCTCGTTGGGCAAAAGCTCTCGATTACGTCACGCAAACCGCAAACCACTCGTCACCGTATCATGGGCGTAGATACCCGTGACAACTATCAAGCCGTCTATGTAGATACACCGGGACTGCATATTGAAGAAAAGCGTGCGATCAACCGCCTGATGAACCGAGCGGCAAACAGCTCGTTGACCGATGTTGAGCTCGTTCTTTTCTTGGTGGATGGTACCCACTGGACCAAAGATGACGAAATGGTTCTGAACAAGCTGGCGCGTTCAGGGTTGCCAACCGTACTCTTGGTTAACAAAGTGGATAATGTGCGTGAAAAGACCGAACTCTTCCCGCACCTACAAACCTTGTCGGAAAAGATGGAGTTTGTTGATGTGATCCCTGTGTCTGCGAAACACGGTACCAATATCGATGTGGTCGAGCAGCGTGTTCGCGATGCGTTGCCTGAGTGTGAGTACTACTTCCCTGAAGAGTACGTGACAGATCGCTCACAACGCTTTATGGCGTCAGAAATCATTCGTGAAAAGCTAATGCGTTTTACGGGTGAAGAGCTACCTTACTCGGTGACCGTCGAAATCGAGCGCTTTGATTACAATCCAGAGACGGATGGTTTTCATATCAATGGCCTGATTTTGGTCGAGCGCCATGGCCAAAAGAAAATGGTGATTGGTAAAGGCGGCGAGAAAATCAAACGCATCGGCCGTGAGGCCCGACTCGATATGGAAGATCTATTTGAGCGCAAGGTCTACCTCGAGCTTTGGGTTAAAGTAAAATCCGGTTGGGCAGATGACGAACGTGCACTGCGCAGCTTGGGCTACATTGACGATCTCTAAGTTACCCACTCGGTAGCCATACACAGGAGGGGCGGCGTGGACGGCTTTCAACGCGGTTTTGTGCTTCACTCACGCCCCTATAGCGAAACCAGCCTGATCCTTGATGTGTTCTCTGAAGGCGAGGGCCGAGTTAGCTTGCTGGCTAAAGGCGCGCGCGGTAAGCGCTCTGCACTCAAAGGCGCCTTACAACCTTTCACCCCACTGTTGCTAAAATGGGGCGGTCGCGGCGAATTGCGTACCCTTCGGAGCGCTGAAGCGACCGGTTTGGCGTTACCACTCTCTGGCAATGCGCTCTACTCTGGTTTTTATCTCAACGAAGTTTTGATGCGCGTCCTTGAGCCGCAAACGCCGTACCCGACGGTCTTCCTCGATTATGTCACTGCACTGACGCAACTAGCACGCTATAACAACCCTGAGCCGGCACTGCGCCGTTTTGAACTCGCGTTACTCGAGGCGCTGGGCTATGGGGTTGATTTTCTTCATTGCGCTGGCAGTGGTGACCCGATTGACGATAACATGACGTATCTGTTTCGCGAACAACAAGGGTTTGTCGCGTCCCTGATGAAAAGCCAACAGCGGCAGTTTACCGGTCACGATCTGCGTGCGCTGGCGACGCGTCAATTTGACACCAGCGACCAATTGCGGGCTGCGAAGCGGTTTACACGCATTGCGCTTAAGCCATACTTAGGCCCTAAGCCGCTAAAAAGCAGAGAATTGTTTAGAAGGAAATAATCATGAATAAGATTTACTTGGGTGTGAATATTGATCACATTGCCACCGTGCGTAATGCGCGTGGCACCGCGTACCCAGATCCTGTCCACGCGGCTGAAATGGCAGAACGTGCCGGGGCGGATGGCATCACTGTCCATTTGCGTGAAGATCGTCGTCATATCACGGACCGCGATGTGCGCATTCTCAAAGAAACGCTACAAACGCGCATGAATTTAGAAATGGCAGTGACCGATGAAATGGTGAAAATTGCCCTCGACACCCAACCTGAATTCGTCTGTTTAGTTCCCGAAAAGCGTGAAGAATTGACCACCGAGGGAGGGTTAGATGTCGCTGGTCAATTAGACAAAGTAAAAGCGGCAACACAAACTCTGACTCAGGCGGGCATAAAAGTATCGCTCTTTATCGATGCTGACCGTGAGCAGATTGATGCCGCTCACCAATGTGGTGCGCCTTATATCGAGCTGCATACGGGTCACTATGCTGATGCCAGTAACGACAACGACCGCCAAGCTGAATTGAAGAAGATTTCTGCTGCGGCCAGCTACGCGGCGGATCTGGGCATTAAAGTGAACGCCGGACACGGCCTGACTTACCATAACGTCACGCCCATTGCGGCGATGCCAGAAATGCATGAGCTGAATATTGGTCATGCGATTATTGGCCGCGCCATGTTTGATGGCCTGCAAAAAGCGGTGGCGGACATGAAAGCGATCATGGAATCCGCGCGTCGCTAATGGCCATTTTAGGCGTCGGCACTGATATTGTTGAGATTGCGCGCATTGAGGCGGCGCTGTCTCGCAGTGCCCGTTTTGCGGATCGTATTCTGACTGAGCCAGAGCGGGATCAAATGGCGGCAACCCAGCAACCGGGACGCTATTTGGCGAAACGGTTTGCCGCGAAAGAAGCTGCCGCGAAGGCACTAGGAACAGGGATTGCTCAAGGGGTCAGCTTTCAAGACTTTACGGTGAGCAATCAACCGTCGGGGCAGCCTGTGCTGACCCTGTCTGGCAAGGCACAACAGCTAGCGATGGCCCGAGGTGTCAGCCATTGCTGGCTAACGCTTTCTGATGAAAAAGCCTATGCGGTGGCGCACGTGATCTTTGAAGGCACACCGGCGGCTTAGGCCGCCGACGTATTTTACGCCTCGTCGTTCAAATATTGGGGCGCTAGCTGCTCGATATGGGCAATCTCGTCTTGTAGCTCCAGTAATTCCGGCTCGACGGTGTCGATATCTGCACCCGCTTTGAGCTGCGTTTCTAGCTCATGACATAGCGCTTTGAGTTGCGGAACCCCGCTATATGCACAGCTGCCATGCAACTTATGAATCGCTTGCCATAAATCCTCGGTAGAGCAGGTACCGGCCAATGCGTGCTCCACGATGGCTTTGACACCAGCAAATGAGGCAATCAGCATCTCTAGCATTTCTTTGGCGAGATCTTCTTTACCCGCGGCTTGGCTTAACGCTCGTTGCCAATCGAGATGGCGCGCACTTTGATCGGTGCAAACCGCTTTCGGGGCGGGTTCCACATCACTCACTGTCACGGCGGAAAGTTCGTCAAAGCGTAGCCAGCGCGCGAGGGTGCTTTCTAACATGGCCTCTTCAATCGGTTTGGTGAGATAGTCATCCATGCCCGCTTCCAATAAGCGCTCTCGCTCGCCCGGCATCGCATGAGCGGTGACAGCCACAATAGGCGTTTGCTGGTTCATGCCCGCTTTACGAATTTCCTGACAAGCGGTGACCCCATCCATTTCTGGCATTTGGATATCCATTAAGATGATGTCGAAGGCTTGCTGGTGGGCAAGCGCTAAGGCTTTTACCCCATTTTCGGCAGTCACCACTTTCTCGACCCGTTCGGCCAGCAAGGCAGTGATCAGCTTTAAGTTGGCGGGGTTATCATCCACGGTCATCACTGTGTACGGCGCTTTTTGATGGCTGCTGGGTTTGGGCAGTGGCAGCGGCGTAGGCTCGGGCGAGCCCAGTAATGTCTCAAGGAGCTTGCGTTGTGGGATAGGTTTCGCAATGCAGGCGCTGACGCCGGCTTTTAATAAGTGTTCGGAGGCTTCCAGCTCTGTGGTCGGTAGACACACAATCACGCTGTTTGCTCGCTGCTCACAGGCGAGCACGGCTTGTTTCATGCTTTCGATTTCCGGCATTTTTCCGGCGTCAAAACATAACAGCGCAAAGGTGTATGCGTGATCGCTGAGCATCTCGACATCGGCGACGGTATCGATGTTTAACCCCACTTGTCCTAATCGATGACGGAGGATTTCCCGTGTGCGAGGGTTGGGTTCAACAATCACCAGATCGCGTCCAACCAGCGGCTCGATATCAATTGGCTGCGAGACGGGTAAATCAGTCTGCGTGAGTTTCAACGTAAACCAGAATGAAGAACCTTGGTGGAGGCGGCTGGTAAAGCCGATGTCCCCGCCCATCTGTTGCACCAATTTTTGGGTGATCACCAACCCAAGGCCTGTCCCGCCATAACGGCGTGAGATACTGGCATCGGCCTGACGGAAGGCTTGGAAAAGCTGGGCTTGCTGGCGCTCTGAGATGCCAATGCCGGTATCTTTGACCATAAACTGCAGCTCCATGGTTTCATCATGTAGCTGTTTTAAATCGACACTGACATCAATGTTGCCGCGCTCTGTGAATTTGGCGGCATTACCAATCAAGTTGATCAGCACTTGCTGAATACGTAACGGGTCACCAACCGCGCCAGCAGGGATACGGGCATCGGCACGTAAGGTTAGCTCCAACCCTTTTTCATGCGCCATGGGTGCGAGCAGACGCATGACTTCATCCAGCATATCTTGGAAGTCAAAAGGAATGTTTTCCAGCAGCAGTTTCCCAGCTTCGAGTTTGGAGAAGTCGAGAATGTCGTTGATGATGGTCAACAGGTTATTGGCGGACTTTTCTATGGTTAGCAAGTAATCGCGTTGGCTACTGCTCAACTCTGTTTTCAACATCTGCCGGGTAAAGCCAATCACCCCGTTCAAAGGCGTTCTCAACTCGTGAGACATATTCGCTAAGAACTCAGATTTCACCCGAGCGGCTTCTTGAGCATTCTTTTTGGCGATGTCTAATTCAACGTTTTGGATCTCGAGCTGCTCGAGGGTTTCGCGTAAGTCACAGGTAGCCTGATCAATGCTTTGCTGCATTTCCAGATGATACTCGGAAAGCGAAATAGCCATGGCGTTGATGCCATTTTTGAGGGTATCGAGCTCACCCAGCAGCTCGCCTTCAATACGAACATCCAAGTGCCCGCGACGGATCCTATCGACTAAGCTCACCATATTCGCAATAGGATGGGTGACATCTGAGATCAATCGGTATGCAAAGAAGCATGAGAGGATCACGCCGAGTGCGACCATCACCAATGCGGTGATCATCTCTTGATATTGCTTTAGCCGCACCGAGCTTAGATCCAGCTCCATTGCAATATAGCCTAAGGGGCGCTCGACGTTTAACCCAGGCGTAAAACGGCCAATTTCCAGAATAGGCGCCCGTAAAATCAGGGTCTCTTGCTGTTGGCTTACCTGTAACTGGGTCGGGATGGGTTGGCCATTATTGACCGATAGCATCGCCAAATCACGGTGATAGTTGGAGGTAACAAACAATTCGTTGTGGCGATCGAACACCGCAATACTGCGTACAAACTGGGAGTGCTGGCGGTGCGCAAAGCCAATTAAGCGTCGCACATTTTCGCGGCTATCGTTTTTTAATCCAACCTCACTGGCAATCGCCAAAGGCTCGATAATGGCAGACCCTGTGATGGTAAGTTGTTGTTCCAAGTCCTGATAACGCGTGCTGGTAAAGAACGCACTCAGCAGGAGGCCAACAATCAAGGTAGGCGCAATGGTCAACACGGAGACACGGGTGCGGAGTCCATATTTGGTCATGCTGGATAAACTATGGGAAAATAATGGCTGTAATTAGCTGCCAGTGTACATGATTCAATAACTAAATAGTCAGCGAACTATCACAACTCCCACTGGCAGGACCTCTTTGACTCGCTTGCGACGACAAGCACTTTGACACTGGAATCCACCATGGCGCGCTTTTTTAAGCCTCAGAAGAAAAAAAACGTTGAACAAAAGCATCAGCTGCTCGCGATTCAACGCCTCGACCACCACGGTGATGGGGTCGGCTATTGGCAGAAAAAACCTGTTTTTGTTCCGGGCACCTTGCCCGGTGAACAGGCGCTGGTGCAGCTCACCGAGCAAAAGCGTCAGTATGCGCGGGCCAAACTGATTAAACTCGATCAGCGCGCGGAAACTCGCATTGAGCCGGCTTGTCCTTTGTATCAGCAATGTGGCGGCTGTAGTTTGCAGCATTTAAGCCACTCAGGCCAAGTGGCACACAAGCGCGCAGTGCTGACAGAATTGATTGAAAAATTTGCCGGAGACGAGACGGTCGAGCTGTCGGATGGCGCCATCGATAGCCCTTGGCAGTATCGTCGTCGTGCGCGCATCAGCTTAAAAGTCGACAATAAAGGGGCGCTGACCATGGGGTTTCGCGCTCGTCAAAGCAATGCCATTGTCGATGTGGACCACTGTCCTGTCCTTAGTGAACCCTTAAATCAGCTGCTTGCCAGCTTGCGGCCTTGTTTAGATGGGCTGCGAGGACGCCGAATCCTCGGCCATGTTGATTTGATTGAGGCAGACAATGGCTGTATTGCGTCGTTGCGCACCACCAAGGCGTTACATGCAGAAGATAGGCAAGCGCTTCAAGCATGGGCAGAGCTGACAGGCTGCATGTTGTATTGGCAGCAAGCTGAAGGGCCGCTTGAACGAGTGGTGGGCGAGCCTCCGTATTACGAGAGCCAACAAACCCGCCTCTATTTTCAGCCTGGCGACTTTGTCCAAGTCAACGCGGCGGTGAACCAACAGATGGTCGCCCAAGCACTAAACTGGCTAGAACTTGCGTCAACCGATGTGGTGTTGGATCTGTTTTGTGGTCTTGGCAACTTCAGCATCCCCATGGCGAAACGGGCGAAAACCGTGATTGGGGTAGAAGGGGTTGAGGAGATGGTGTCGCAAGCTCAGGATAATGCGAAGGTCAACCAAGTGAGCAATGCGCAGTTTTACCAAGCGGATCTCAATGGTGAGACGCTGAATGGGGACTGGACACAGCACGCATTTGATAAAATCCTGCTCGATCCTGCCCGAGCAGGGGCTGCCGGAGTGATGGACTTTGTGGCACAATCTAGCGCTACACACATTGTTTACGTGTCCTGCAACCCAGCAACGCTGGCGCGGGATAGTCGCGTGTTGTTGGCACAGGGTTACCAACTAACTCGCTTGAGTATGCTTGATATGTTTCCGCAAACAGGGCATTTGGAATCCATGGCACTGTTTCGACGCTAGGCGTCGTCAATGATGTGTTCGATCTAAAGCCACGCGGTTAAACATGGATATGCCTCTTTCGCTGAGGCGAAAGATAAGGATAGGAACAGTTATGGTTGCGGTACGAGAAGCCCATCTGCATGAAGATGAAGCCTTTGATCTTCAAACTTGGATTGCGCGGTTAGGACAAGACGCCTCAACCGCTCAAGCACTGCTGGATGGGTACAATTATTGTCGTACGTTAGGGGATGAAACGGCGCTGAGCCAACCGCTGTGGCGTGGCCGAGAGATGATTGAAATCTTGGTGACCCTGAGTATGGACGCCGACACGCTCCTCGCCGCGCTCTTCTTCCCGGTGGTGGAAGCCAAATTGCTGGCGCTCGATACCTTGGAAGAGCGCTATTCGCCCGCGATTGTCAAACTGATTGAGGGCGTGCAGCAAACTGCCGCCATCCGTCATTTGAATACCCAAACCGATGCCGAAGCAACCTCAGCACAGGTGGATAATGTTCGCCGCATGTTACTGTCTATGGTCGAAGATTTCCGTTGCGTGGTGATCAAGCTGGCTGAGCGTATTTGCTATCTGCGTGAAGTTAAAGATGCACCGGAAGAGGTGCGTTTGCAGGCGGCGAAAGAGAGTGCCAACATCTATGCACCCTTGGCCAACCGTCTCGGTATCGGTCAGTTAAAATGGGAAATCGAAGACTACGCCTTCCGCTACCAGCATGCGCAGACCTATAAACAAATCGCGAAGCAACTGGCTGAACGGCGTATCGATCGCGAAAACTACATTACCGCGTTTGTCAATGATCTGCAGCAGGCGATGGAAGCCTCACACATCAACGCGCAAGTCTATGGCCGTCCCAAGCATATCTACAGTATTTGGCGCAAAATGCAGAAAAAAAATCTGCAGTTTGATGAGCTGTTTGATGTACGTGCGGTGCGCATTATCGCCGAAGAACTACAAGACTGTTACGCCGCATTGGGCGCGGTGCACACCAAATATCGTCACTTGCCGAAAGAGTTCGATGATTACGTCGCCAACCCCAAACCCAACGGTTATCAGTCGATTCATACCGTCGTATTGGGGCCGGAAGGCAAACCGGTCGAAATTCAAATTCGCACCCGTCAAATGCATGATGATGCGGAGCTCGGGGTGGCGGCGCACTGGAAGTACAAAGAAGGCTCGGCCAGTGGACGCAGTGGCTATGATGAGAAAATTACCTGGCTGCGAAAACTCTTGGCGTGGCAAGAAGAGATGTCAGACTCAGGCGAAATGCTGGATGAGTTGCGTAGCCAAGTCTTTGATGATCGCGTGTATGCCTTTACACCGCGTGGTGATGTGGTCGACTTGCCAAGCGGTGCGACGCCGCTCGACTTTGCCTACCACATTCACTCCGAAGTTGGCCATCGTTGCATTGGTGCCAAGGTAGAAGGACGCATTGTGCCTTTCACCTATCACTTACAGATGGGGGATCAGGTTGAAATTATCACCCAAAAAGAGCCCAACCCCTCACGTGACTGGCTGAACCCAAGCTTAGGCTTTGTGAATTCGAGCCGAGCGCGGGCAAAAATCAACGCTTGGTTCCGCAAACAAGACAGAGATAAAAACATTGCCGCGGGTAAAGAAATTCTCGATACCGAACTACAAAAAATTGGCGGTGCCAGTAAAGATGCGAGTTTGGCGCTCAAGCGCTTCAATGTGAATTCACTGGAAGAGCTGTATGCGGGGGTCGGAAGTGGCGATCTGCGCATCAATCAGGTGGTTAATCACATTAACAGCCTGATCAACAAGCCAAGCTTGGAAGAAGAAGAGCAACAGTTGCTGGAAAAACTTCAGCAAAGTGAACAAAAAACCGTAGGTGGAAAAACCCATCGTGATGCGGTGGTGGTTGAAGGGGTTGATAACCTGATGACCCACCTCGCGCGTTGCTGTCAGCCGCTACCGGGTGATGACATTATGGGCTTTGTGACCCAAGGACGTGGTATTTCAGTGCACCGTGCGGATTGTGAGCAGCTCAACGAACTTCGTCACCATGCGCCGGAGCGAATCATCGCCACCGTTTGGGGAAAAGGGCATGTCGGGCAATACCATGTGCGCATTCGTTTATCCGCCAATGAACGGACCGGATTAGTCAAAGACATTAATACCGTGCTCAGCAATGAAAAAGTCCGCGTTGCGGGCATGCAAAGCCGCGTCGATTACAAAAAGCAGATGTCTATCATGGACTTTGATTTAGAGATTTCCGATCTCGACACGCTTAGCCGAATTGTGAATCGGTTGGAGCAAGTCAAGGATGTGGTAGAGGCCAAACGACTCAGATAAACATCACGCCCTGTTATCGACAGGGCGTTTTTTTAAGGATAACGAAGTATGGCGTCGATTGACGATTTACTGACTATCATGGCGACCTTGCGCGACCCTCAAAAAGGGTGCGATTGGGACAAAGCCCAAACCTTTGCCTCTATCGTGCCTCACACGCTCGAAGAAGCCTACGAAGTGGCCGATGCCATTGAGCGTGAACACTGGTCGGACCTAAAAGATGAATTAGGCGATTTACTCTTTCAAATAGTGTTCTACAGTCAATTGGGACGCGAGCAAAATCGCTTTGATTTTGATGCCGTCGTGGGGGCGATTTGTGACAAGCTCACCCGTCGTCACCCGCATGTCTTTGGGCCTAAAGACAGCCAAGGTGAACCGCTGCACGGCCCTGACTGGGAAGGGATTAAAGCTCAGGAGCGTGCCGACAAAGCGGCGTCAGAACAACCCACTAGCGTGTTAGACGGCGTTACGTTAGGTCTTCCCGCACTGGTGCGTGCGCACAAACTGCAAAAGCGTTGTGCGCGAGTGGGGTTTGATTGGGATGCGGTAGCGCCGGTGCTCGATAAAGTGCGCGAAGAAATTGCCGAGGTTGAGCAAGAGCTGGCAATCACGCCGGTAGACCCCGCGCGGGTGGAAGAAGAAATCGGCGATTTATTGTTTTCGGTGGTGAATCTGGCACGCCATGTAGGCACGGATGCGGAATCCGCGTTGCGTAACGCGAATCAAAAATTCGAACGACGTTTCCGTCAAGTTGAAACTAAATTACGCAATGATGAAAAAAATATTCAAGAATGTCAGTTAGATGAACTGGAATCAGCGTGGCAACAGGTCAAAAAGCAGGAAAAAAGCAACACGCTGTAAGTTTCATCATTGATTTGCGACAAATAAAAACAGTATGGTGTGTGATAGTTTTCACGTTGTGGGAGTGAGTGGGGTCTGGTATCATGACTTCCCGTCCAGATTTCCATTAATTTCCTCTAAATCCAACTCTCAGGTTTAGCATGACGACGAATTACATTTTTGTTACGGGCGGTGTTGTATCCTCCCTCGGTAAGGGTATTGCTGCAGCCTCATTGGCAGCCATTCTTGAAGCGCGTGGCCTCAACGTCACCATCATGAAACTCGACCCTTATATCAACGTGGATCCAGGGACAATGAGCCCTACCCAGCACGGGGAAGTATTCGTCACGGAAGACGGCGCCGAGACCGACCTTGACCTCGGTCACTATGAGCGCTTTATCCGCACCAAAATGACCAAGCGTAATAACTTTACCTCTGGTCGCGTATACGCGGATGTTCTGCGCAAAGAGCGCCGCGGAGATTACCTGGGAGCCACCATTCAGGTGATTCCACACATCACTAACTCGATCAAAGACCGTATCATCGCCGGTGGTGAAGGTCACGACGTGGTGATCGTGGAAATTGGCGGCACTGTCGGTGATATTGAATCACTGCCATTCCTTGAAGCGATTCGCCAACTGACAGTGGAAGTCGGTCGTGAGCGTGCGATGTTTATGCATCTTACCTTGGTGCCATACTTGGCAGCGGCGGGTGAAGTGAAAACCAAGCCTACCCAGCACTCGGTAAAAGAGCTTCTATCGATTGGTATCCAGCCGGATGTCCTTGTTTGCCGTAGTGAGCGTCCAATTCCAGCCAATGAGCGTGCAAAAATTGCACTGTTCTGTAACGTACCAGAGAAAGCGGTTATCACCATGAAGGATGTGGATTCAATCTACAAAATTCCTTCATTGATTCGCTCTCAAGGGCTGGACGACTTGGTTTGTCAGCGCTTTGGTATCCAAGCGCCAGAAGCCGACCTGTCTGAATGGGAACAAGTTATTTACGAAGAAGCCAATCCAATGGGCGAAGTCACCATTGGTATGGTGGGTAAGTACATCGAACTGCCTGACGCGTATAAATCTGTCAACGAAGCGCTGAAGCATGGCGGATTGAAAAATCGTCTGACTGTCAACATCAAGTATGTTGACTCACAAGATCTCGAAACCCGCGGCACTGAGCTGCTCGATGGTTTAGATGCGATTTTGGTTCCGGGTGGTTTTGGCGATCGCGGCGTCGAAGGCAAAATCCTTGCCGCACAATATGCGCGTGAAAACAAAGTGCCTTATCTTGGCATTTGTTTAGGCATGCAAGTGGCGTTAATTGAGTACGCCCGTAATGTTGCTGGGATGGAAGGAGCTAACTCCACCGAATTCAGCAAAGACAGCAAATACCCAGTGGTGGGACTGATCACCGAGTGGGTCGATGAAGAAGGTAACGTGGAAGAGCGTAGCGAATCCTCTGATTTGGGCGGCACCATGCGTCTAGGCGCACAGCTTTGCCACCTGTCTGAAGGGTCTAAAGCGCATCAGCTATATGGCAACACTCAAATCCACGAGCGCCATCGTCATCGCTACGAAGTGAATAACTTGCTGCGTCCACAATTGGAAAAAACCGGTCTACTTGTATCGGGCTTGTCGGCAGACAAGAAGCTGGTAGAAATCATCGAAAACCCAGCACATCCATGGTTTGTGGCCTGTCAGTTCCACCCAGAGTTCACCTCGACTCCTCGCGACGGCCACCCGCTATTCGCTGGGTTCGTTGCGGCTGCAGGTAAAAAGCAGCGCGGTGAGCTATAACACAAATGTGAAGCGGTAGTCCTTACGGGCGGCCGCTTTTTATTTTTTGAATACAATGACAGACGAGAGGAATCACAATGTCTAAGATCGTTAAAGTTCTAGGTCGTGAAATTATCGATTCACGCGGTAACCCAACTGTAGAAGCAGAAGTACACTTGGAAGGTGGCTTTGTTGGTATGGCGGCAGCGCCATCAGGTGCGTCTACCGGTTCTCGCGAAGCACTAGAGCTGCGTGACGGTGACAAGTCACGTTTCATGGGTAAAGGCGTACTGAAAGCGATTGAAGCGGTTAACGGCCCAATCGCAGAAGCACTGCTAGGTAAAGACGCGAAAGCCCAAGCTGACATCGATCAGGTGATGATCGACCTTGACGGCACTGAGAACAAATCTAAGTTCGGTGCTAACGCGATCCTAGCGGTTTCTCTGGCTAACGCAAAAGCAGCTGCGGCAGCGAAAGGCATGCCTTTGTTTGAGCACATCGCTGAACTAAACGGCACTGCGGGTCAGTTCTCAATGCCTCTACCAATGATGAACATCCTCAACGGTGGTGAGCACGCGGACAACAACGTTGATATCCAAGAGTTCATGATCCAACCTGTGGGTGCGAAAACCCTGAAAGAAGCACTGCGCATTGGTGCGGAAGTATTCCACAACCTAGCCAAAGTGCTGAAAGCCAAAGGCCTAAGCACTGCTGTTGGTGACGAAGGTGGTTTCGCGCCTAACCTAGAGTCAAACGCTGCTGCGCTTGCTGCGATCAAAGAAGCGGTTGAGAAAGCAGGCTACGAGCTAGGTAAAGACATCACCCTAGCGATGGACTGTGCCGCGTCTGAGTTCTATGACAAAGAGCAAGGCATCTACAACATGAAGGGTGAAGGTAAAACCTTTACTTCAGAAGAGTTTAACCACTACCTGGCGAAACTGGCTGAAGAGTACCCAATCGTGTCTATCGAAGACGGTCTAGACGAGTCAGATTGGGATGGCTTTAAGCACCAAACTGAACTGCTGGGTGACAAACTTCAGCTAGTCGGTGATGACCTGTTCGTAACCAACACCAAGATCCTGAAAGAAGGCATCGAGAAAGGTGTGGCGAACTCTATCCTGATCAAATTCAACCAAATCGGTTCTCTGACCGAAACCTTGGCTGCGATCAAGATGGCGAAAGACGCGGGCTACACTGCCGTAATCTCTCACCGTTCAGGTGAAACTGAAGACGCAACCATCGCTGACTTGGCGGTTGGTACTGCAGCAGGCCAAATCAAAACTGGTTCTATGAGCCGTTCTGACCGTGTTGCCAAGTACAACCAGCTGATCCGTATCGAAGAAGCGCTGGGTGAAAAAGCACCGTTTAACGGTCTGAAAGAAGTTAAAGGTCAATAATAAAAGTCGCAGTCGATTGGCTGTGATGGAAAGGCACCTTGCCTTTCACTGTTGACCCCAAAAGCCGCCTTTATGGCGGCTTTTTTGTATTCAAGGGCGTGTAAATCGATAAGAGATGCGTTTGAGCGCATCTTCATGCGCCAGATAAACAGAAAACCATGACACCGGCGGCCTGATCCGCTAGCCTATGCGGTTAGCATAATTGGCGTTGCTGATCCACTGAACACCTAAGGAGTGAAACCATGAGACTGCTATCTGTTGCGCTATTTATCACTCTGGCGTGGCTGCAATATGAATTGTGGCTGGGCAAGAATGGCGTTATGGATTATTGGCACACTCAGGCAAACGTCGTGGTGCAACAACAAGCGAACCAAAAGCTGGTGAAGCGTAACCAACAAATGTATGCCGAAATCGCGGATCTCAAACGTGGACAAGAAGCGATTGAAGAGCGCGCCCGTAATGAGTTGGGCATGATTAAACCTGACGAAACCTTTTTTCGTTTAGTCGACGCAACGCGATAACCCATCATCCGCACGCTCGCGGACTAATCAAAGAGAAAACGCGTGGTAGAAAAAGCCTCTTTGCAACTAGGAATTACAGCGGTGGTGCCCGCCGCTGGGGTAGGCAGTCGCATGCAGGCTGACTGTCCAAAGCAGTATATACACCTTGCAGGTAAGCCTTTAATCACCCACACCGTTGAACGCTTGCTAAGCCATGCTGCAATTGACCGCGTGATTATCGCGATCGGTGAGAACGATGGCTATTTCGCTGAGACCGGACTGGGCGACCATCCGGATATTACCGTCGTCACAGGCGGAGCGACGCGCGCGCAATCGGTACAAGCAGGGCTTGAGGCGGTACAGACCCGTTGGGTGATGGTGCATGATGCAGCACGCCCCTGCGTCACTCACAATGATATCGATGCGTTGATTCACGCTGCCCAAAGCCATTCTGACGGCGCAATCTTAGCTGCTCCGGTTCGCGATACCATGAAGCGGGCACAGCCGGATGGCTGTATTGCACAGACTGTCGACAGACAGGCACTGTGGCATGCCTTGACGCCTCAAATGTTTCCCACCCTGCACTTAAAAGCGGCATTGGCAAGCGCAGGTGATCAGGTAACCGATGACGCGTCGGCGATTGAGGCGGCGGGCGGCCATCCGCTATTAGTTCCTGCCAGTGCCAGCAATATTAAAGTGACGCATCCTGAAGATAGGGTGCTGGCGGAGTTTTACTTATCGCAACAAGAAGGCAAATCATGATGCGAATTGGACATGGGTTTGATGTACACAAATTTGGTGGTGATGGCCCGGTGATCATTGGTGGTGTCGCTGTGCCTTATGAGCAAGGGTTGCTTGCGCACTCGGACGGTGATGTGGCACTGCACGCCCTGTGTGATGCATTGTTGGGCGCGATTGCGGCCGGTGACATTGGCCAGCACTTCCCAGATACCAGTGATGAGTGGAAAGGCGCGGACAGCCGTATGTTGCTGCGCGACGTTTACCGCAAAGTACAAGACAAAGGCTATCGGTTGGGCAATGCAGATATCACTATCATCGCCCAAGCGCCTAAGATGGGCCCGCATATTCCCGCCATGTGTGCGACGATTGCTGATGATCTAAAAGCCCCCATCGATGCCATTAATGTAAAAGCAACCACCTCAGAGCGACTCGGTTTTACCGGTCGTAAAGAGGGCATTGCTTGTGAAGCCGTTGTGCTATTAACAAAAGAGACGCTATGACAGACGTACTTGCTCCCTTGGCTTATATGCATGGCCAGCCGACTCAATCCGGCCAAATCAAACACTCGCCAGACGACTTTTACGTCTCGGAAACCCTCGGTTTTACCCCGTCGGGAGCCGGTGAACATTTCCTAGTGCGAATCAAAAAGCGTGGCGAGAATACGCGCTATGTGGCCAATGAGCTGGCTAAAGCATGCGGTGTGCCATCACGACAAGTAAGTTGGGCGGGCCTGAAAGATAGGCATGCGGTGACCGAGCAGTGGTTCAGCGTACAATTACCGGGCAAAGCCGATCCTGATTTGAACGAGTTTGTCGCTACGCATCCTGGCGTACTGAGCATTGAAGCGACCGCTCGCCACCATCAAAAACTGCGGCCCGGCGATCTTATCGGGAATGATTTTGTGCTGCAGATCCGCGCCCTAGCCAATCCGAGTACGTTGGTACCGCGCTTAGAGGCGATTGCAACCCAAGGCGTCCCTAATTACTTTGGTGAGCAGCGTTTCGGCCGTGAAGGGAACAACCTTGACGCAGCGCGAGCATGGGGGCGGGGTGAGCGCAAGGTAAAAGATAAAAGTAAGCGCAGTTTTTACCTCTCTGCGGCGCGTTCATTGCTGTTTAATCACGTGGTTTCAGCACGTCTCGAGGCAGGCTGTTTTAGCCAAACACTGGCGGGTGATCTGTGCGTTGACGATGCCGACCAACTGGTAGCCTGCAACCAAGCCGGCGTTGAAGGGATGCGTATTACCGCCCCTCTGACCGGTGACAACGCACTGCCTACCACAGACAGTGCGCAGCAGTTTGAGCAGGCGATTCTCGATAAGGAGCCGGACCTGCTGGCCGTGATCCGCAATAACCGCATGCGCCATGACCGTCGAGAGATCTGCTTGCTACCGCAAAACATGACGTGGGAGCTAGATACAGACAGCGTGTGTGTGCGTTTTTCTCTGCCTGCCGGTGCTTTCGCCACCACAGTGATGCGTGAGCTGATTAGCCAACAAGAACAAGGAGAGCAGGATGCGCATACTGATCAGTAATGATGATGGCTACCACGCGCAAGGGATCCAAACGCTCACTCATGCTCTGAGTGAGATAGCCGAGGTGGTGGTCGCTGCACCGGATCGAAATTGTTCGGGCGCGTCGAATTCATTAACGCTTGAAAATCCGCTGCGGGTTCGTGAACTAGGTCCCGGGCGTTTTGCGGTGCAAGGTACGCCCACTGACTCGGTACATTTAGCTCTGAATCAATTGGTTCCGTGGCAACCTGACTTCGTGATCACCGGAATTAACCACGGTGCAAACTTGGGCGATGATGTGCTTTACTCTGGCACCGTTGCCGCGGCCACGGAAGGGTTCTTTCTCGGCGCCCCTGCGATCGCGGTTTCATTATGTGGTCATCAGCATTTTGATACCGCCGCCCATGTGATTAAGCAGTTTTTGGCTAAAAACCAACGCCATGCCGCTCCTAGTCACCGTCTGATTAATATCAATGTGCCGGATGTAGCGATTGATGCGTTAAAAGGATGGAAAGTGACTCGTCTTGGTGCCCGTCATCATGCCGAAGATGTGATAAAACAAGGCGATCCGCGTGGGAAACCCATATACTGGATCGGTGCGCCCGGAAAAACGCAAGATGCTGGGCCGGGCACGGATTTTCACGCCATAGCGGAGCAATACGTTTCTATTACGCCGCTTCAAGTGGATCTTACCGCTCACGACACGCTCGGAGCGTTTTCTCAGTGGTTAGCGGAATAACTGCTGAAAACAGGCTGGCGAACTTAACGCGCCAGCCTATTTCGTTCGATTAATACTCAGTGATAAAGGAAGCAGACGTTGAGTCAAGCGCAATCACTTATTCAATTTTTGCAGCAACAAGGTATTGATAACCAAAGCGTTCTAGATGCAATGCAAGCAGTGCCTCGGCACCTGTTTGTTTCTGAAGCCATGACTCACCAAGCATACGGAAACAATGCGTTACCGATTGGGTGGGGACAAACTATTTCACAACCTTATATTGTGGCTAAGATGACAACATTGCTCAATTTGCGACGCGACAGTCGCATTTTGGAAATAGGAACCGGCTCTGGCTATCAAACGGCGATTCTTGCTCAGCTGGTGGATCAGGTTTATTCCGTTGAACGGATTAAGCAGCTGCAAATGCTCGCCAAGCGACGCCTCAAGCAGCTCGATATTTATAATGTGGCCACCAAGCACGGCGATGGTTGGCAAGGCTGGCCGGCGAAAGGCCCTTATGATGGGATTATTGTCACCGCGGCGGCAGAGCGTATTCCAGATGCATTATGCCAACAGCTGACAGAAGGCGGCGTGATGTTAATCCCCGTTGGAGAGCACCAGCAAACGCTTATCAAGGTGACAAGGCAGGGCGAAGAGTTTCTGACCGAAACGATTGAATCGGTGCGTTTTGTGCCTCTCGTTGCCGGTGAACTGGCCTAACTACGCTATCTATGGAGTAGAAACTAAAAACAGATGAAAATCGCGTTTTTTCTTTTATCAGTAGTCATACTTTCTGGGTGTGCTTGGCATGGCCCGGCGCCCGTATCTAGTGTGACGCCTGACTACTCCAGTGTCGATAGAGGAAGCTACCGCGGTAGCTACTACGAAGTGAAGAAAGGCGATACGCTCTACTATATCGCCTACATCACCGATCGTGATATTGACGACATCATCAAGCATAACAACCTCCAACCGCCATACACTATTTATCCGGGTCAAACCTTAGCGTTGTGGAAGCCTGCTTATCAGCGCCCGGACGTGGCAAAGTCCACCTCCGGGGCAACGAATGTGGCCTCTGCCACAAGTTCAGCTGCAAAAGCTGCGGCGGTAGCAGTATCTTCTAGTAAAAACACCGAAAATGGTAAATTCGGTCAAGAAAAGAAGGCAAAAACGGCGGTTTCGCAACAAAAAGCAGTTGAAGCCCAATCAGCCACAGGGTACAGTCAAACTAAACAAAAAAGTAAACAAGCTGTTAACAACACGCGGGCGGCGAGCGTATCCAACCAACAGATAAGCTGGCAGTGGCCAACCAACGGCCGAATGGTATCGCGATTTTCTAGCACTGAGCGAGGCAATAAAGGCATAGATATTGCTGGACAACGAGGACAAAGCATTCAGGCAGCGGCAGATGGAAAGGTCGTGTACGCCGGAAGCGCGCTTCGAGGTTACGGCAAATTAATAATAGTGAAACACAATGATGATTACCTGAGTGCGTATGCACATAATGACAGGTTTTTGGTTTCAGAAGGCCAGTCTGTCAAAAAGGGGCAGAAAATAGCTTCAATGGGCAGTACAGGTACAAACAGTGTTCGGTTGCATTTTGAGATTCGCTACAAAGGAAAATCGGTCAATCCGTTGCATTATTTGCCTAAGCGATAGCGCTACAAAGGCGTGATATCGTCAAGCCACCAGTGTGACGGGGCCGGTGAAAGCAGAGATGCGCTCTGCTTAGCTGCTACGCCATAAGGGAGGCGCTATGAGCCAAACTAACACCGCGAAAAAACTGGACGGCTTGGATCAAGACGTGGATTTCGAGACCTTGGATGCGCAAGTTGAAGAGGTTGCCGAAGAGGTTGAAGAGGCTGTACAACAGCACGCTGCGACATCCAAAGCCCTAGATGCCACACAACTCTACTTGAGTGAAATTGGTTTTTCACCCCTGCTGACCGCCGAGGAAGAAGTGTTGTATGCGCGTCGTGCCCTACGTGGTGACGAAGTGGCGCGTAAACGCATGATCGAGAGTAACCTCCGCTTGGTGGTGAAAATTTCTCGACGCTACTCTAACCGAGGTCTCGCGCTATTGGATCTGGTCGAAGAAGGCAATTTAGGCCTGATTCGCGCCGTTGAAAAGTTCGATCCAGAACGAGGCTTCCGATTCTCTACCTACGCCACATGGTGGATTCGCCAGACCATTGAGCGTGCCATCATGAACCAAACGCGCACTATTCGCTTGCCGATTCATGTGGTGAAAGAGCTGAATGTCTATCTGCGTACGGCGCGTGAACTGGCACAAAAACTGGACCATKAACCGACTGCCGAAGACATTGCCGCCCAACTCGATAAACCGGTTGAAGACGTCAATCGCATGCTGCGTTTGAACGAACGCATTGGCTCGGTGGATAACCCAATTGGTGGGGATTCAGAAAAAGCGCTTCTGGATATCATCGCCGATGAAAAACAAGATGGTCCAGAGCACACCACCCAAGACGACGATATGAAAAAGTCGATCGTGCAATGGTTACAAGAGCTAAATCCCAAACAACGTGAAGTGTTGGCGCGTCGCTTTGGCCTTCTTGGTCATGAAGCCTCCACGCTTGAAGATGTGGGGCGTGAAATCGGTCTAACCCGCGAGCGCGTGCGTCAAATTCAAGTAGAAGGATTGCGTCGCCTGCGCGATATGCTGACCCAGCAAGGACTGAGTATTGAGTCTTTGTTTAATGTCGAGCAATAACAGCTCTAATCGCGATAAGCAAAAAAGGACGGCCAAGGTGCCGTCCTTTTTAATGCGTTATTGGATGATTAGCGAGACTGTTGGAGGGCTTTGAGTGCATAGAGTGCATCAAGCGCTTGACGAGGCGTCATCTCATCGGGATTGAGCGCGTCAACAGCCTGATCGAGCTCACTGGGCTCAGGGAGCAAAGGAAGCTGCGTCGGCATGACCTGATTATTAGGTGCGTCGCCAGTAACTTTTTGTTGACCACTTTGTTCTAACTGAGCCAACTTATGCTTGGCTCGGCGTATCACCGGTTTAGGGACGCCAGCTAATCCTGCCACCGCTAGCCCGTAAGATTTACTCGCCGCGCCTTCTTGTACGGCGTGCATAAAGGCAATCTCATCACCATGCTCTACCGCGTCCAGGTGGACATTCACCAAGCCGTCCATTTGCCCCGGTAGTTCGGTGAGCTCAAAATAATGAGTGGCAAACAGCGTCATAGCTTGAATCTTCTCGGCCAGCCATTCAGCACTGGCCCATGCCAGTGATAAGCCATCATAGGTACTGGTGCCACGGCCAATTTCATCCATCAAGACTAAACTGTGTGCGGTTGCATTGTGCAAAATATTGGCCGTTTCTGTCATTTCTACCATAAAGGTGGAGCGTCCTGAGGCAAGATCGTCAGACGCACCAATACGGGTGAAAATGCGATCGACCGGTCCAATGACGGCACTGTCGGCAGGCACATACGCACCAATATGGGCCAACAAAGCAATCAACGCGGTTTGGCGCATGTAGGTCGACTTACCCCCCATGTTAGGGCCGGTAATGATCAGCATACGCCGTTCAGGGCTCAGTGAGATCGGGTTAGGAATGAAGGGGTCTGTCATCACTTGCTCGACGACCGGATGGCGACCTGCTTCAATCTCCACACCAGCTTGGTCACTGAGTTGAGGGCGGTGGTAATTAAGCGTGTCAGCGCGCTCGGCGAGATTACACAGCACATCGAGGGCGGATAACGCTTCAGCCGCACCCTGCAATTGAGCAAGGTGAGGAAGCAATAAATCAAACAGCTCTTCCCACAACCGTTTTTCCAGCGCCAAAGCCGTAGACTTGGAGCTTAGCACCTTGTCTTCATGCTCTTTGAGCTCAGCAATGATATAGCGCTCCGCGTTTTTAAGCGTCTGACGGCGAATGTAATGCGCAGGGACGCGATCGCTTTGTGCGCGGCTAATCTGGATATAAAAGCCATGCACTTGGTTGTAGCCGACCTTTAAAGTATCAATGCCGTACTTTTCACGCTCGCGCTGTTCTAGCTCTTCAAGGTAGCGCGATGCGCCGTCAGATAGCTCACGCCATTCATCGAGTTCAGCGTGATAGCCGGGGGCGATGACCCCACCATCACGAATTACCACCGGCGGGTTATCGACAATGGCACGCGTCAGTAAATCTGTAAGCTCAGGCATAGGCTGAGTTGCTTTGGCATAGTGTGCAAACGCAGGGTGATTCAATTCACTGAGCTGCGACTGAATCGCCGGCAGTTGTGCAAGCGCAGTGCGTAGACGGGCCATATCGCGCGGACGAGCAGAGCGCATCGCCAAGCGTGCCAATACGCGTTCGATATCGCCAACGGGTTTGAGCTCGGCGGCGAGGTCGCCATAAAGCCCAGTATCAAGCAATGTCTCTATCGCATCCAATCGTTGATTAAGTACCCTTCGGTCGCGGAGCGGTTGGTGTAGCCAACGCTTAAGCAAGCGGCTTCCCATCGGGGTGGTGGTACGATCCAGCACGTCGGCCAAGGTATTATCATGGCCGCCAGCAAGGTTTTGGGTGATCTCAAGGTTGCGGCGTGTCGCAGCATCTAGCACCACCGCACTGTCTTGTTGTTCTTTGATAATCGCCCGAATATGAGGCAGGGCAGTGCGCTGGGTATCTTTGGCGTATTGCAACAAACAGCCTGCGGCACTGAGCCCGCGCGCACAGTCTTCCACCCCAAAACCAATCAGGTCTCGGGTGCCAAATTGGGCGGTCAACTGACTACGTGCCGTATCGAGGTCAAACTCCCAAATCGGGCGACGGCGGGCGCCTTTGCTTACCGAAAGCAGGTCGGAGTGGGCAAAATCCTCAGGATAGAGCAGTTCGGCCGGTTGGGTACGCTGCAACTCTGCCTGCATTTGTTCTAGCGTTTGTGGTTCACTCAACACAAAACGGCCAGACGTAATATCTAAGGTGGCAAAGCCAAAGCCAGTATCATCGCCGATGATGGCGGCCACCAAATTATCCACTCGCTCGCTCAGTAATGCCTCATCAGAGACGGTGCCGGGTGTGACAATACGCACAACTTGGCGCTCGACAGGGCCTTTGCTGGTTGCCGGATCGCCAATTTGCTCGCAAATGGCAACGGGCTCACCCAATTGGACAAGCTTGGCAAGGTATCCTTCTACCGCATGGTAAGGCACGCCTGCCATTGGGATGGGCTCGCCATTTGAGCTACCGCGCTTGGTCAGTGAGATATCAAGCAGTTGTGAGGCGCGTTTAGCGTCGTCGTAAAAGAGTTCGTAAAAATCTCCCATACGGTAAAAGAGCAGCTCCTCAGGGTGCTGAGCTTTTAACTTGAGATACTGTTGCATCATGGGCGTGTGTTTTTCGAGCGCTTGTACTGTCACGACTAGACCTGCAAAATGGAACGTTAAGGCCGCTTAGAATACGTGATGTCGGGGCACAGGGTAAAGCCACGTCATGTGGATTTCGGTGCCATGAAAAAGGAGAAACGCGTGGACCACTTATATTCACTGGCAAAGCAGCTAGGTGATGTACTGGCTGATGCACAATTGACCATCACCACCGCTGAGTCATGCACGGGTGGGGGAATCGCCTATTGCCTGACGGATGTTGCGGGTAGTTCACAATGGTTCCATCAAGCCTTCGTGACTTACAGCAATGACGCGAAGCAGCGTTTGGTGAAGGTACCTGATATGGCGCTCGAGCAGTATGGCGCAGTGAGTGAACCTGTGGTGATGGCAATGGCTGAGGGCGCGCGTGAGCGTGCAAACGCAGATGTTTCGATTGCCGTCAGTGGCGTGGCCGGGCCATCAGGAGGCAGTGAAGAAAAGCCAGTAGGTACCGTCTGGTTTGCGTGGGCATGGCGAGAGGATGAAACCGAGACCGAAGTCTGTCACTTTGATGGCCACCGCCGTCAAGTGCGCGAGCAAACCATTGCGCACGCACTTGGTCATGTTTTAAATCGGCTACAGTGACGCGTTTGGGTTGTGGGACACATCAGATTTTTTCTGATCAGCTCTAGACACTGTATAAATGGACAGTATACTTGACCGCATTAACGACAGCTTTCTCGTCGCATAGATTGAGTTTTATTTCTTGGAGACTGAAATGGACGATAACAAAGAAAAGGCGCTTGCCGCTGCGCTTGGACAAATCGAAAAGCAATTTGGTAAAGGCTCTATTATGCGCCTTGGCGATGACCGTACCATGGACATCGAAACCGTATCGACCGGCTCATTGTCTCTGGATATTGCGCTAGGGGCGGGGGGATTGCCATTTGGCCGTATTGTTGAAATTTATGGTCCGGAATCATCGGGTAAAACAACCCTGACCCTACAAGCGATTGCCGAAGCCCAAAAAATGGGCAAAACCTGTGCGTTTATCGATGCCGAGCACGCACTAGACCCTGTTTACGCCCGTAAGTTAGGTGTCGATATTGATAACCTTTTGGTGTCACAGCCAGACACAGGTGAGCAAGCGCTAGAAATTGCTGATGCACTGACCCGCTCCGGTGCTGTCGATATGATCGTGATTGACTCGGTAGCGGCGTTGACACCAAAAGCGGAAATTGAAGGTGAGATGGGTGATTCTCACATGGGCCTTCAGGCACGCATGCTGTCACAAGCGATGCGTAAGTTGACCGCTAACATCAAAAACAGCAACACCTTGATGGTATTCATCAACCAAATCCGGATGAAGATTGGTGTGATGTTCGGTAACCCCGAAACCACCACTGGTGGTAACGCACTGAAATTCTATGCATCGGTGCGCCTAGACATTCGCCGTATTGGTGCGATCAAAGAAGGCGACGAAGTGGTCGGTAACGACACCCGTGTGAAAGTGGTGAAAAACAAAGTCGCGGCGCCCTTTAAGCAAGCTGAATTCCAAATTCTTTATGGCCAAGGCATTAACCTGCATGGCGAACTGATTGATCTTGGGGTCAAGCACAAGCTGGTCGAGAAAGCGGGTGCGTGGTACAGCTACAAAGGCGATAAAATTGGCCAAGGTAAAGCTAACGCCTGTAAGTACCTCAAAGAAAATCCACATATTGCGAAAGAGCTCGATACCACATTGCGTGAAATGCTATTGCAAACCGCATTGAATAACGAAGTGGTAGAGGCTGACGCGCAGGCAGAAACAGAAGACGATTTGTAATGTCGTCATCGTGCCAAGAGATTGCGGTGGGCTTATTAGCCCGCCGCGATCATTCTGTACAAGAGTTGCGTCAAAAGCTTGAGCAGCGTGACTTTGATAGCGAAACGATTGAAAGCACCCTGGCAACCTGCTTAGAGCGTGGTTGGTTAGATGATGCCCGTTTTGCGGCGAGCCTATTACGCCAAGGGGTCAGCAAACAACATGGCTGGTTGCGCATCTGCCAAGATGCCAAGCGTAAAGGGGTCGATAGCGAGTTACTTTCTCAAGCAGAACAAGCGGCTGAAATTGATTGGTTTGCCTTGGCGAAAGAAACTGCACAGCGCAAATATGCCGATATTGATGGTGTGATCCCACCGGCGGATCAAAAACTCAAAGCCAAGCGGATGCGCTTTTTGCAATCACGGGGCTTTAACTTCGATCAAATCCAATACGCGCTCTCCAACGACTAAATTCCTCATCAATTATCGCTGAATCCTGCACTGTCTCTTTTCCGTACGCGATCGGTTGTTTACAATGGCGCAAATAAAATTATGTTACCATCGCGTCATTACCACGACCGGTTGCTAACGCAACACTCGATTATCAGGATTAGCCAATGTATATGAGCACTGATGAGATCCGCACCGCGTTTCTCAAGTTCTTTGAAAGCAAAGGGCATCAGATTGTGCCCAGCTCATCGCTCGTGCCTGCCAATGATCCAACGCTTTTGTTCACCAACGCAGGTATGAACCAGTTTAAAGATACCTTTTTAGGGATCGAAAAACGTGACTACTCACGCGCCACCTCTGCGCAGCGTTGTGTACGAGCGGGCGGTAAGCACAACGACTTAGAAAATGTCGGCTTTACAGCACGTCATCACACCTTCTTTGAAATGCTAGGTAATTTCAGCTTCGGCGATTATTTCAAACAAGACGCGATTCAGTACGCGTGGGAATTTCTGACCGAAACGATTGGCCTGCCGACTGAAAAGCTACTAGTCACCGTTTATAAAACCGACGATGAAGCTTTCGATATCTGGCACAACACTATCGGTGTACCGGCTGATCGTATCGTGCGCATTGGTGATAAAGAGGGCGGTAAGCCTTACGAGTCAGACAACTTCTGGCAAATGGGTGACACTGGGCCTTGCGGCCCATGCTCTGAAATTTTCTACGATCATGGTGACCATATTTGGGGTGGACCTCCAGGCTCTCCAGAAGAAGACGGTGACCGTTTTATCGAGATCTGGAATATCGTTTTCATGCAGTTTAACCGTCAAGCTGACGGCACCATGGAAAACTTGCCGAAGCCATCGGTTGATACTGGTATGGGTATCGAGCGTATTGCGGCCATCAAGCAAAACGTTCATTCCAACTACGAAATTGATGTGTTCCAGCAACTGATCAAACAAGTGGCTGACAACATTGGTGTCGACGATTTGGGTAACCAATCGCTGCGAGTGGTGGCAGACCACATCCGTTCGTGCGCGTATCTGATTGTTGATGGCGTGATGCCATCCAATGAAGGCCGCGGTTACGTGTTGCGTCGCATCATTCGTCGTGCGGTGCGCCACGGTAACAAACTGGGCGCAAAAGGTGCCTTCTTCTACAAGCTCGTTGGCCCCTTGGCGGCGATTATGGGCACGGCTGGTGAAGCGCTGCGTGAGCAGCAAACCATGGTCGAAAAAGTACTTAAAATCGAAGAAGAAAACTTCGGTCGCACCCTTGAGCGTGGCATGGTCATGCTGGAAGAAGCCTTGGATAAAGTGCAAGGGGATGTGCTAGACGGCGAAACCGTCTTTAAGCTTTACGATACCTATGGCTTCCCGGCTGATTTAACCAACGATGTTGCCCGTGAGCGTGGCTATCGCATCGATGAAGACGGGTTTGAAGCGGCGATGGAAGCACAGCGCCAGCGTGCGCGCGAGGCGGGTCAGTTCGGTACTGATTACAACCAAGCCATCAAAGTGGAGCATGGTTCAGACTTCTGCGGTTACACTGGCACAGAGGGCGAAGGAAGCATTACCGAGATTTTTGTCGATGGTGCCTCTGTTGAGACGCTCGCATCGGGTGATCATGCGGTTGTGATTCTCGACCATACCCCTTTCTATGCCGAAGCGGGTGGTCAATGTGGTGACGCGGGTGTGCTGATTACCGAGCAAGGCCGCTTTGCAGTGACAGATACGCAAAAAGTTGGTCAGGCCATTGCGCACTACGGCAGTTTAGTAGAAGGGCAACTGCTTGTCGGTAGCACAGCGAAGGCGCAGGTTGATGCCGCGCGTCGTCAAGCTATTGCACTTAACCACTCTGCCACTCACTTACTTCACGCAGCCCTGCGTCAAGTCTTAGGTGAGCATGTGGCACAGAAAGGCTCGTTGGTTCGCCCAGACGGATTGCGTTTTGACTTCTCGCACCTAGAAGCGGTCAGTCACGACGAATTAAAAGCGGTTGAGCGAATCGTCAATGAGCAAATCCGCGCCAACCACAGCGTGCAAACTGATGTGATGAATATCGATGCGGCCAAACAAAAAGGGGCGATGGCTCTGTTTGGCGAAAAGTACGATGACAAAGTACGCGTGCTGACCATGGGTGACTTCTCCATCGAGCTATGTGGCGGTACGCACGCAAACCGTACCGGTGATATTGGCCTGTTTAAGATCACCTCTGAGGGTGGCATTGCTGCGGGTATACGCCGCATTGAAGCGATCACCGGACAAGATGCGATTGAGCATGTGTATCAGCAACAAGCTGACTATGAAGCCAAGCTTGACGATGCACACGGCAAAGCCAAGGCGCTTGAGAAGCAAATTCAGCAGCTTAAGCAAAAACTGGCGGCGCAAGAGAGTGCCGGGCTTATCAATCAAGTCCGAGAACTTAACGGTGTTAAAGTGCTTGTGAGCCAGCTCGATGGCGCAGATAACAAAGCGCTGCGTAGCATGGTTGACGACTTGAAAAACCAGATGGGTAGCGGGATTGTTCTGCTCGGTAACGTTGCCGATGGTAAAGTCGGTCTGATTGCCGGTGTGACCAAAGATCTGACTGGCAAAGTTAAAGCCGGTGAGTTAGTCAACCTTGTCGCGCAACAAGTCGGCGGCAAAGGTGGTGGTCGCCCAGATATGGCGCAAGCGGGCGGCAGTGATGTGGCTGCATTACCGCAAGCGATTCAATCTGTCGATGCATGGCTGGCAGAGCGCCTCTAATCGAGATCACAGCTAAGTGTTAAAGTCAAGAGGGTCGCCATAGGCGGCCCTTTTTTGTGATCTAGATTAATAATTGCACTTTTTTTTTGATTCTGTATAGTGCAACGCCTTAGGCAATGCGCTGGCGAGAAGACGTGATATGGCTTAGGTTTTACGTCCTTGCCAACCAGTGCAACACAGATTTCTCTTACACTGTTATCTCAGGTCAAGCGCTAACATCGCTAACGGCATGATGATAAAACAGTAAATTTCTCTGCCCTTTTCTGGATATGGCCTGATAATTCAGCCATAGTGTGTGTTGCGGCGTTTATTTAACCGTCGCATTAGCATCACGAGCAGGGAAATGGTCATACGATCACAGATACCGGGCCGGTACGCAGGCGGGTTATCTGGCTCAGACACTGATTGAATAAGTAAAAGATTGATACTCAAGGAGTAGAAGAATGCTGATTTTGACTCGCCGTGTTGGCGAAACTTTGATGATTGGTGATGAAGTCACCGTCACCGTCTTGGGTGTGAAAGGGAACCAAGTTCGCATCGGTGTGAACGCACCAAAAGAAGTCTCTGTACACCGTGAAGAAATTTACATGCGTATACAAGCAGAGAAAGGCACCCCAGCCGGTGGTCAGAACGACTACTAATTGAGTGCAGAAAAGGTCGACCTAGGTCGGCCTTTTTTATGCCAGAAAGTTGCAGCATAACTACGTCTAAACGACCAATAAACCAACAAAAAAGCCGACCTTTGGGTGATAATTGTCCATTTGTTTGGGGCTAAGCGATTTTTGCCCGAAAAGTGTTTGACATATTTGTGGCTCAAAGTAATATGTGCCCCCGCAGCGACGGTGAGGTGGCCGAGTGGCTGAAGGCGCTCCCCTGCTAAGGGAGTATACGGTTTGTAGCCGTATCGAGGGTTCGAATCCCTCCCTCACCGCCATGTTGCTGCAAGCAAGATAGATGTGCGTCCGTAGCTCAGCTGGATAGAGTACCTGGCTACGAACCAGGCGGTCGGAGGTTCGAATCCTCCCGGACGCGCCATTTACTTGTGGTGAGGTGGCCGAGTGGCTGAAGGCGCTCCCCTGCTAAGGGAGTATACGGTTTGTAGCCGTATCGAGGGTTCGAATCCCTCCCTCACCGCCATGACTTACAAGCCTGCCTTGTAAAACTGATGTGCGTCCGTAGCTCAGCTGGATAGAGTACCTGGCTACGAACCAGGCGGTCGGAGGTTCGAATCCTCCCGGACGCGCCATCACCCTTCACGGAAGACTTGCAAACGATGTTCAGGATGAACCGATTGTAGACACGCGCTCGTAGCTCAGCTGGATAGAGTACCTGGCTACGAACCAGGCGGTCGGAGGTTCGAATCCTCCCGAGCGCGCCATCTTCAATAATGCAAATCCGTCAGCGCGTCCGTAGCTCAGCTGGATAGAGTACCTGGCTACGAACCAGGCGGTCGGAGGTTCGAATCCTCCCGGACGCGCCATTTCTTTGCTTTAGTCCCAAATCCATCTCTCCTTATTGCTTGTCACCACTGCGGCAGTTCGCGTTATTCTCTCATCGATCGTTGTTGTAAATACCGACCGTTCAGTCTGTTTTTCTCGCTCATGTGACCTTCCTACTGGTCAATCCTTGTGATGCGTTCATTAACGCTTTCTCCTTTTATCAGACGCTAAACGCGATTGGCTGTGGAGAAGAAAAAGGTTTTTTCCAAAATTAGCACAATCATTTTGATTCCCGCATCGAAGCCCTTGCATAGACAAGCTCGCAATTCTGATAGACCCTCAGTACTCACCGTAAAATGTGCAATATATGCATTTACCTTTACGTAAACGTCATATGAAGCTTATCGCGTCTAGCGCGGTGATGACGTGCGTTGTCAGGTAACAAAAACGCAACACATCGATTGTCATTTATGCAAATAGTTAGTATTTTGACCGCAAACGATTAAATACCCCTTTAAACTCTGTGAGGAATCAAATCATTGTTAAAGGGGAATAGGTGACAAGGACGATAACCATGGAACTGGGCCCGCTTTTAGAACAGGCACTGATGCTCATGCTCACCGGCATGTCAGTGGTGTTCGTATTTCTTTCAATTCTGATTTTTCTGGTACGTCAGCTAGCTCGCTTTGGCGATCCTACCCCGCCTACGCCAGTATCGTCTGTCACGTCTACCCCCGTTAAAGCTAAGCCGGGAACATCCCCGGATGTGATTGCTGCGATTACTGTCGCTGTTCAGCAATATCGCCAACGCCAGCGTTGAGTGGTAAGGCACATATAAAAAAGGAGTTTGTTATGTCTACGCCGTTAGCTATTACCGATGTGGTGCTTCGTGATGCCCATCAGTCGTTGTTTGCCACGCGCCTGCGTTTGGACGATATGTTGCCGATTGCCGCCGAGCTTGATCAAATTGGGTTTTGGTCACTCGAAACATGGGGTGGAGCGACCTTTGACGCGTGTATTCGCTACTTGGGGGAAGATCCTTGGGTGCGCTTGCGCGAATTGAAAAAGGCGATGCCGAACACGCCAATGCAGATGTTGTTACGTGGGCAAAATTTGCTGGGATATCGCCACTATGCCGATGACGTGGTGCATAAATTTGTCGAACGTGCGCACGCCAACGGGATGGATGTATTCCGTATTTTTGATGCCATGAATGATGTGCGCAATTTCAAAGCGGCGGTCGGTGCCGCGGTAGAAGTCGGGGCACATGCACAAGGAACGATCTCGTATACCACAAGCCCTGTTCATACCTTGGATACATGGACAGATCTTGCCAAGCAATTGGAAGATTTAGGGTGTCATTCACTGTGTATTAAAGACATGTCTGGCTTGCTCAAACCCTATGAAGCCTATGAGCTGGTGAGTCGCATCAAATCGGCGTGTGATATCCCTTTATCGCTGCACTGTCACGCCACGACTGGCTTATCAACTGCAACGGCCATAAAAGCCGTTGAAGCAGGACTCGATGTGTTAGATACCGCGATTTCGTCGATGAGCCAGACCTATGGCCATACGCCAACGGAAACCGTGGTGGCTATGCTGGAGAACACAGAGCGCGATACGCAGCTCGACCTCAATAAGCTGGAATCTGTGGCTGCCTATTTTAGAACGGTACGGAAAAAGTATGCGCAGTTTGAAGGGCAGCTCAAGGGCGTCGACTCACGTATTCTGATCGCGCAAGTGCCGGGCGGCATGCTCACCAATATGGAAGGCCAGCTTAAAGAGCAAGGAGCGGCCGACCGCTTGGATGAGGTACTCGATGAGATCCCGCGTGTACGTGAAGATCTCGGTTATATTCCATTGGTCACACCTACCTCCCAAATTGTCGGCTCGCAAGCAGTGATTAATGTTCTGACTGGCGAGCGTTATAAGAGCATTACCAAAGAAACGGCGGCGCTACTTAAAGGCGAATATGGAAAAGCGCCCGCACCAGTCAATGCGAAGCTGCAAGCCCAAGTGCTGGATGGTGAAGCGCCGATTACTTGCCGCCCTGCAGATAAATTAGCGCCTGAGCTGGATGCGCTCACGCAGGCTCTGATTGAAAAAGCCGACGCCGAAAACGTATCTTTGGCAGACGACAAAATCGATGATGTCTTAACCTACGCGTTATTTCCGCAAGTGGGATGGAAGTTCTTACAAAATCGCGGTAACCCCGATGCCTTTGAACCTGCACCAACCGGTGAAGCAGAGCCTGCCTCTGTGGCCACCAAGCCGACGTCAGGCGGCGAGATTGAAACCTATAGCGTGCGTGTGAATGGGCAAGTCTTTAACGTAGATGTAGGTCCAGATGGCGCGTTAGGGGACATTCAGCCCAGCGCGTCGCCAGTGGTATCAGCTTCTCAACCTAGCGCCGTTCAACCACAAGGCGAACCCGTCACTGCTCCTTTAGCGGGTAACATCTTCAAAGTGATGGTATCGCCGGGTGAGCACGTGCAAGAAGGGGATGTATTGATTGTGCTCGAAGCGATGAAAATGGAGACCGAGGTCCGAGCGGCGCAAGCAGGCACAGTTCAGGATGTCCAAGTAAAAGAAGGCGATGCGGTGACCGTGGGTATGCCGCTATTGCACTTAGGGTAAGAGGGCAACATGGAAGGATTAATGATCTTGTGGTCAGAAACGGGCTTGGCAAACTTCCAATGGCCTCAGCTTGTGATGATCGCCGTCGGTTGCTTGTTGCTCTTTTTAGCCATTCGCCGTGGGTTTGAACCTTTGTTACTTTTGCCCATCGGGTTCGGGGCGATACTGGCGAACATTCCTAATGCCGGATTTAACGAGCCGGGCGGCTTGCTCTATTACGTCTATCATGTCGGCATCGATACGGGCGTCTTCCCGCTATTGATTTTTATGGGCGTTGGCGCGATGACCGATTTTGGCGCGCTGATTGCCAATCCGCGCACGCTGCTATTGGGCGCGGCGGCACAGTTCGGCATTTTTGCTACCTTGTTTGGTGCCATTTTGCTCAACTTGGTTCCCGGGATGGCATTTACGCTCAAGGATGCCGCCTCGATTGCCATTATTGGTGGTGCGGATGGGCCGACAGCAATCTTCCTCGCCAGCAAACTGTCGCCGGATTTGCTCGGTGCCATTGCAGTCGCCGCCTACAGTTACATGGCGCTTGTGCCGATTATTCAGCCTCCGATCATGAAGCTGTTTACCTCGGAAAAAGAGCGTCAAATCGAGATGAAGCAGCTACGCCATGTGTCGAAAACTGAGAAAGTGCTGTTTCCGCTGGCGGTATTAATGATGACCATCTTGTTCTTGCCGTCGGCAACACCGCTGGTCGGCATGTTCTGCCTCGGTAACTTGATGCGAGAATGTGGGGTTGTCGACCGTTTATCCGGCACCGCGCAAAATGAGCTGATTAACATTGTCACCATTTTCCTTGGCTTGGCGGTGGGCTCTAAATTAGAAGCGGATAAGTTTCTTCAGTTTGAGACGTTAGGCATTTTGGTACTCGGTGCTGTGGCATTCAGTATTGGGACTGGCGCCGGCGTGCTGATGGCAAAGCTGCTCAACCGCTTAAGCCGCGATCCTATCAATCCGCTGATTGGCGCAGCAGGCGTGTCGGCAGTGCCCATGGCGGCAAGGGTTGTCAACAAAGTTGGTTTAGATGCCAACCCTCACAACTTCTTGTTAATGCATGCCATGGGGCCCAATGTGGCCGGTGTGTTGGGCTCTGCGGTGGCTGCGGGTATCTTGTTGGCGTTGGTCGGATAACGCGCCCTGTCTTGTGACGAGAAAAGGCGAAAAGAAAACGGCGGTAGGCATTGTGTCTATCGCCGTTTTTGTTAAGACTAGAGGTTTACGCTTTGCGATTACGCAGTGCGTTGCTATGAAGCGATGAGTCAGGTGACTCAACCGGGCAACGGCATGCGAAAGGAGTCTTTATGTCGAACAATATATCTCTTGCGATCCCCCAATTTGGCGGACCTGAGGTGTTAACCGCCGTTAATCGTCCCATTCCGTCTCCGTCTGAAGAACAAGTGCTGATTCAGGTAAAAGCGGCAGGTGTGAATCCGATTGACGCAAAAACGCGTGCAGGCCTCGGCTGGGCCGCAGAGCATAACCAAGACAAATTGCCTTGGGTGCCTGGGTATGATGTCGCGGGTGTTGTGGTGGCTAATGGCACTAACGAAAGCAAGTTTGATGTGGGCGACCGCGTTGCCGGTATGATTGGCTTTCCCACTGATGGTGGCGGTTATAGCCAGTACGTAGTAGCTGACGCAGGATTACTCTCGACCGTTCCACCGAGTGTGCCTATGGTGGATGCCGCTGCCTTACCACTAGCAGGCCTCACTGCATGGCAAGCGCTCGAGCACGCGCAATTACGGGTAGACGAAAAAGTACTGATCTTGGCCGGTGCCGGTGGCGTGGGTCACTTGGCGGTGCAATTAGCGGTTCGAACTGGGGCGAATGTTTACGCGACCGCGTCGCCGTCCAATCATGATTTCTTGCGTCAGCTTGATGCAAAACCGGTTGATTATCACCAAACCCATTGGGCAACGGCTCATGGTGAATTTGATGTGCTGATTGATCTGGTTGGAGGAGAAACTGGGATTGATGCGCTCGCCAGTTTACGCACTGGCGGACGTGTGGTGACCGTGCCGACCAATACCCGCGATATGATTACCTCAGCAGCGGCCGAACGGGGCTTGAAAGCCACTGGGATGCTGGTGGAGCCCAATACATGGCAAACTCAGCGCCTACTCGACATGCTTGACCAAGGTGATTTACGGATTGATATTGCGGCTGTGTATCCGTTAGCGGAGGCTGCACAAGCACATATTGCCCTTGAAGACGGTCATACGCGTGGTAAACGCGTCCTCGAAATGCCGTCTGCATAAATGGATAAAAAGAGTGGTCATTCAGGGCCTAAACGCCTGAACCAATAGGGGAGTCTGCGGTCGAATGGGCGATTGGTCATCGCTGGTTATGTTGTTTGCAACCAGCTTTCTCAGTGCCACCTTGCTCCCGGGTGGCTCTGAAGCCAATATGGTGTATTTACTTCATCACCATAGCTACCCCGAAAGCGTCATTATTGCGATTGCCAGTGTGGGCAATACGCTAGGCGGTATGACCAACTATGCGATTGGTCGTTGGTTACCTGACTATCAACCCAAGCGGCGCTGGGATCGCCACGCGCAGGCGTGGTTAAAGCGATACGGTTATGCCGCATTATTGTTAAGTTGGGTGCCCGCCATTGGTGATCCCCTGTGTGTCGTCGCCGGGTGGCTACGTTTACGCCAGTCTTGGTGCTGGCTAGTTATTTTTTCTGCAAAAACAGCGCGCTACCTTATTCTTGTCTTGTCATATCATTGGGTAGCCGGGTAGGAAATTATCATATGCAACGTTTATTGCTTGTCTCGTTTTTTGTTCTTGCCTCACTGACAGGGTGTCAGTTACTTGGCCCAAAAGCCACGCCAACCCCTGAAGGTATTACTTGGATCAAAACCGTGTCGCCACCTGAGGGCAGCGCACAGGTGCCTTATCAAGAGTTTCGTCTCGATAACGGGCTGACCGTTCTGTTGCATCAAGACCACTCCGATCCTTTGGTGAAAGTCGATATGCGTTATCACGTCGGTTCATCCCGTGAAGCGCCGGGCAAATCGGGCTTTGCACACTTCTTTGAACACATGATGTTCGAAGGCTCCAAGCATGTGGATGATCACGGCAAACGGATCAAAGAAGTAGGGGGGTATAACAATGGCTCGACCGATCGCGATACCACTCAGTACTATCAAACCGTTCCCGCCAATGAGTTAGAGCGCGTGCTATGGCTTGAGTCGGACCGAATGGGCTTTTTGCTAGAAGCTGTCTCACAACGTAAATTTGAAGTGCAGCGTGATACGGTGAAAAACGAACGCGCTTATCGTATCGATAATGCGCCCTATGGCCGTGTTAATGAAACCATTAATCAAGCGCTTTATCCTGAAGGACACCCCTATTCTTGGCCTGTGATTGGCTATGTTGAGGATCTTGATCGCGTCGATGTGGGGGATTTGAAACAATTTTTCCTACGCTGGTACGGACCAAACAATGCCACTTTGACCATCGGTGGAGATATTGATGTACAACAAACGCTGGCTTGGGTGAACAAATACTTCGGTGATATTCCTGCTGGCCCAGAAGTGGCTGACCCTGAACCACAACCCGTCACGCTTGAGGCGGACCGCTATGTCACCTTGGAAGACCAAATCTCCCAACCCGTATTGGTCATTACCTTTCCAACCGGTACGCCAGACACAGATACCAGTACCCGCTTAGGCGTCCTTGCCAGCGTGCTTGGACAAGATCGTGATAGCCTGCTTTATCAGTCCTTGGTGCAGTCAGGTAAGCTGTTGAGCGCGGGCGCTTCTCACCGTTGCGGTGAGCTTGCTTGTACGTTTGAACTTTATGGTGTAGGTGGCCAGCAGCAATCATTGGCTGAGGTTGAAACCCTGTTGATGGACGCGCTTGCGACCTTTGAACAACAAGGGGTATCGAAGGCAAGTATTGCCCGCATCAAAACCATGGCTGAAGCGGATGACATTTTCGCGCTGCAAAGTGTGGACGGTAAAGTCGAGCAGTTGGCCAGCGACTTCAGTTTATTTGGTGATGCTAATCGCTTAGAAGCACGTTTAGCGCGTCTTGAGGCGGTGACCCCTGAAAACGTGATGGAAAGTTTCCACCGCTGGGTGAAAGGTAAGCCTGCCGTGTATCTGAGTGTCGTGCCTTACGAGCGTACGGATTTGGTGGCGAAGCCAGCTAACTTTGTGTATCAGCGCCCCGACTACGCGCAAAGCGTCGCGCCTTCACAAGAGAAGCTGCCCCCCCGTCGTACGCCGGAAAATATCGATCGCACCCAAGTGCCTCCAGCGTCCGGTAGTGTGACGGTGAACGTGCCGAAGATTTATCGTGCGGACCTCGATAATGGCATTCATCTCGCTGGGACGGAGAGTCGCGAAACCCCTACTGTCACTCTATATATGACCTTGCCTGCCGGTACCTTAATGGAGCCGAATGACAAGCGTGGTCTCGCCAACCTTACTGCCCAAATGGTCACCGAAGGTGGGGCGGGGATGACCGCGGCGGAGTTAACCCAAGCTTTGAAGCAATTGGGGAGTCAGGCGAGTATTGAAGCCGATGAGCATGAAACCTATATCACGATTACTGCGCTGAAAAAACATGTGGATGAAACCCTGCAACTCGTTCACAAAGCGTTAAGTGCGCCTACCTTCTCCGAGCAAGACTTCACGCGGGTAAAAGCGCAACTGCTGGAAGTGATGGCCTCGCGTGCCGATGATGCCAGCTGGCTTGCAGACCAAGCTACTCGAGAGCTCTTGTTCCAAGACGCGGTATTCCGGTCACCACGAGGTGGCGTAATGGAAGATATTGAGGCACTGACCATCGATGATGTACGTGCGTTTTATCGCCAACACTATGTATTGAAAGGCAGCCAGCTCGTGGTCGTGGGGGATGTGTCACGCGATCAAGCCGTGACGTTGGCGAACCAAATAACACCGTGGCAAGAGGCGCCTCGTTCGCAGCCTCAAATCGCCCGCGCGGTTCCTCGGGATGAAAAACAGCCACAAATTTGGCTTGTAGATAAACCGAAAGCGCCGCAAACCAGTATCCGTATGGTGCGCCACGGTATGCCTTATGATGCGACCGGCGAGATGTTTATCACACGCCTGGCCAACTTTAACCTTGGCGGCAACTTCAACTCACGTATTAATCAGAACCTGCGCCAAGATAAAGGCTATACCTATGGCGCTGGTGGCGGTGTGTACAGTGGGCGTCAACTCGGCACCATTGAGTTTGATGCTGATGTCCGTGCGGACGCGACGGTTGATGCAATCAACCAGCTTTGGCAGGAAATGGCCAATGCGGCGGAAAATGGTTTTACACCGCAAGAGCTCGCTTACCTGCGCCAATCGAGCGGGCAACAAGATGCGCTGAGCTATGAAACCCCGTGGGAAAAGGCAGGTTTAATTGCCCATGTTGAGGAATTTGGCTTGCCCGACAACTACCGCGATGAGCAGCAAGCGATCATTCAGACAATTGATCTTGAACGCTTAAATCAGGCAGCGAGACGTTGGTTTAATCCGAATGACTATCAAATCATCGTTGTCGGAGATGCCGAACAGCTTGCGCCAGAGCTCAAAGCGCTTGGTTTGCCGGTGAATCCGCTTACGCTTGAGTATCGCTAACGCCGCTTCGAGTAAACACATGTCGCTGCGTGATGGCTTTTGAGTGATAGCTTGTTTATCCTAACCCGTCACGCAGCACAAAGATAAGAGAAACGTTTTGACTGATTTCACCCAGCGGTTAGCGCGTTTGGCGCAAAACCCAGAAGCATTAAAGGGGATTGGCCGAGGACTGGAGCGTGAAGCCTTACGGATCACGCCAACCGGGCACTTGGCACAGACGCCGCATCCAGATGCACTTGGCTCAGCGCTAACGCATCGATGGATCACTACGGACTTTGCGGAGTCTTTGTTGGAATTTATTACGCCCGTCAATACATCGGTCAACGGAATGCTCGATGAGCTGCAAGACATTCACCGTTTTACTTACAAGCAAATGGGTGACGAGCAGCTATGGCCCATGTCCATGCCATGTGTGGTCGCCTCTGAAGACGATATTACCTTGGCACAATATGGCAGCTCGAATATCGGGCGGATGAAAACACTTTATCGCCAAGGGCTCAAACATCGCTATGGCAGTGTGATGCAAGTGATTTCTGGGGTGCATTTTAATATCTCCCTCCCAGAGACGTTTTGGCAGCATCTCTACCACACGGAGTCCGTGACGCAAGCCCAAGTCACGCAAGGCTATTTTGATCTTATCCGTAACTACTACCGTCACGGTTGGATGATCCCGTACTTGTTTGGTGCGTCACCTGCCTTGTGTGGCACTTTTATTAAGCATGCACAGACCCGGTTGCCGTTTGAGCATTTGCCCTCAGGCACCTGTTATTTGCCGTATGCAACCTCATTGCGTCTCAGTGATTTAGGCTATACCAACAACGCACAAGCCGAGCTAAGAATCGGCTTTAATACCCTTGAGCAATATTTGGAAGGGCTGCGCAGTGCGATTCGCACCCCTTCTCACGAGTTTGCCAAACTTGGGATCCGTGATGGTGACAGCTATCGCCAGCTCAATACCAATGTCTTGCAGATAGAGAATGAACTCTATGCGCCTATCCGTCCGAAACGCAATGCGAAAAGTGGTGAAAAGCCCACAGAAGCGCTAGATCGTGCCGGTGTCGAGTACATTGAAGTGCGCTCGCTAGATGTTAACCCTTACAGTCCGGTTGGTATTGAACAAGACCAAATCCATTTCTTAGATCTGTTTGTAAGTTGGTGCGCGCTCTCACCGTCAGACCCGATGACGGATGCGGAGCTCAACTGCTGGCGCGAGAACTGGAACAAGATCGTGATTGAGGGACGTAAGCCAGGCTTATTACTCACTACCGGATGTAACGGCCATCAGCGCTCACAAGCGGAGTGGGGTTTGCAAGTGATGGCTGAGCTCAAACAATTGGCTGTCGTGATGGACCGAGCGGTGGGCGATAATCGCTACGAAACCGTCTGCGATAAAATGATGGCTTGCTTTGACAACCCTGAACTCACCCTCTCTGGGCGCTTGCTAGCCGATATTATTGCCCAAGGTGGTATTGGTAATGTGGGCTTAGGGTTAGCCAGTGCGCACAAGACAGCGCTGAGAGGCGATGACTATCGTGTCCACAGTGATGCGGAATTTTTGCAAGAAGCAGATGCCAGTATCGCCCGTCAAAAAGATGTCGAAGCCAGTGACACTCTCAGCTTTGAGGCCTTCTTGAAAGACTATTTCAAAGATGTGCCAATGGCAGAAAGCTGGTAAATCGGAGGATGACTTGGGTGCGTTTTAGGCGAATTTTCGCGGCACTAGGGGCGGTATTATTGCTGTCTAGCTGTGCAACGCCCCCGCCGGATAATCCAAATAACCTATGTGCGATTTTTGATCAGAATCCAGATTGGTTTGAAGCGGCGGTGGAGATGGAAAAGGCGTGGGGAACACCCATCCAAGTCGCGATGGCCTTCGTGAAACAAGAGAGTGCGTTTGTCCATGATGCTTTGCCGCCTCGCGATTATGTCCTAGGCATTTTGCCTTGGGGACGTGTGAGTAGTGCCTATGGGTATGCACAAGCGCAAGACCCAGCATGGTCGGACTATCAAAAGGCAACCGGTAATGGCGGCTCGCGCACCAACTTCGATGATGCATTGCAATTTATTGGTTGGTACACCAACGAAACCTATCGTCAACTCGGTGTGTCTAAATGGGATGTGTACCGACAATATTTGGCTTACCATGAAGGACGCGGCGGTTTTCAGCGCGGCTCTTTTGAGCGCAAACCCGGACTCAAACGCGTCGCGCGAAAAGTAGAGCAGCAAGCCAAGGACTATGGCTGGCAGCTTAAAGGCTGTCGGCAACGTTTAGAGGACAATCTGAGCTGGTGGCCTTTCTAAGCCACAGTGATGAATTAAAAGGAGGGCAAAATGCCGTTATTGGATAGTTTTACGGTCGACCATACCCGTATGAATGCACCTGCAGTGCGCGTGGCTAAAACGATGAAAACGCCCGGTGGTGATACGATCACCGTGTTCGATCTGCGCTTTTGCCGACCCAATGAAGAGATCTTGACGGAAAAAGGCATCCATACGTTGGAACACTTGTTTGCAGGCTTTATGCGCAAGCACTTAAATAGCAAGGATGTTGAGATCATTGATATCTCCCCGATGGGATGTCGGACGGGCTTTTATATGAGCTTGATTGGTGAACCTAAAGAAAGCGACGTGGGACGCGCTTGGGAAGCGGCGATGGAAGATGTATTGACGGTACCGTCGCAAGATAAAATCCCAGAGCTGAATGAGTACCAATGCGGCACCTATGCAATGCATTCTCTCTCTGAGGCGAAGGATATTGCACGTGCGATCATTGATGCTGGGATCACCGTGAATAAAAACGATGATCTGTCGCTACCTGAGTCGATGCTACAAACCTTACGTGTGGATTAAGGTCGTTGCATAGATAGATACGACATTGAATACGAAGAAGTAGACATTCAGGCGCCACCGTCCGGTGGCGTTTTTTATACTATTGACCTCTTTCTTTGCTATGTCACCAGCTACCGCCATTGGGAATAAAAACCCGAATGTCTTAATTGTTGGATAAATTACGTGAAGGGGTATGCGCGATTGCAGCTTTTTTGCTTAATGAAGCACGCTTCTGAAGTTCGGTGCTGTGCAATGTGCGGGTATTCGCTAAGCTGATAGGTATCTGGCAAGTAATAAGGTAGTGAGACCCAACGTGAAATTAAGTAAGTGGCAACCCACTCATCTCAATATTGTTCGTGCAATATGTGGCGTCATTATCTGGATGATGACGCCTAGCGCGCTGGCTGCCCTTAATGATTACTGGTCTTACAGTGAATACCTCGACCTTCATCCTGAACAAAATGCGCTGACTGAGCAACTTGATCGCCAAGTGCAAGCAGAGCCGGAGCCGCTCAAGACGTCTCCTAAAACGATTAAAATCTCAGTCGTCGTGCCGGGAGAGCAGATTTCGGATTACTGGCAGCGCAATATCCTCGCTTTAGAGCGCCGGCTGCAAGCGCTGAATATCCCGTATGAATTGGAGCAAGTGACCACACGGCCCAACAACGATATTCGCGAGCAAAGTGCTTCCTTGTTCGCAGCACTTCGTGACGGTGCAGACTACCTGATTTTTACTCTCAACAGTGTTCGCCATCGTAAATTTATTAACCATGTATTGTCGCAAAACAAAACCAAGCTGATCCTGCAAAATATCACCACACCAGTTAAGTCGTGGCAGGGTAATCAGCCATTTCTTTATGTTGGTTTTGACCACCAAGAAGGAAGCTTAGCGTTAGCAGACTATTTTAGTACCCGTTACCCGCAAGGCGCCTCTTATTCGGTGCTGTATTTTTCTCAAGGCTATGTCAGTGATGCGCGTGGCGATACATTCATCGATGCGATGAATAACCACAGTCACAATCACCTGTTGTCCGCTTACTACACCAAAGGTGACCAAGCGTCAGGCTATGAAGCGGCTAAAGCAATATTAAACAATAACTCAGCCCTCGATTTTATTTACGCATGCGCTACGGACGTGGCCTTTGGTGCAATTGATGCGCTTGAAGAATTGAATCGGCATGAGGTCGTGATCAATGGCTGGGGGGGCGGTTCAGCAGAGCTTGACGCCCTACAACGTGGCGACCTAGACGTTACTGTGATGCGAATGAATGATGACACAGGTGTGGCAATGGCTGAGGCGATTAAACGCGATCTGCAGGATCAGCCTGTGCCCGTGGTATACTCAGGCCGATTTGAAATTGTCACGAAAGAGGACAGTCCTGAGCGTATTAATGTGCTCAAGAAGCAGGCTTTCAGATACTCGGATTAGCGCATCATGACCATGTCAGGCTCCAAAAAACTGTCACTTTCACAGCTACTCACGCGTCTTATCGTAGTGTTTTTCTTGTTTGTGACCGTGGGCGTTTATGTCCAGAGTTATCAGCTGACGTTGGCGGGTATTAATCAGGAAGTGACGCGCACGCTGACACAAACGTCACGCCTGTTACAGAATGTGTTTGATAGTCGCCTAGACTCGCTGCAGATCCACCAAAATACCAATGCATCCAGTATGACATTGCAAGCCTTGGTAGCACGAGGCGATCGGATTGCTCTCGATGACTATTTTATCGAGCAAGAGCAGCAAGATGCCGCCAATACCCCTGATTTCCGATTTATTGCCCGTGATGGCGAGTTGCTATGGCACGATGGCAGTAGCCTTTTTCATGGCATTGATGACAAAGGGCTTGAGCGCTTGCGCGCACAGCTGCGAGATATCAACCGCTGGACACTGACCACCATTACTACCGAGATGGAGCAGGGGTATGTGCTTATGCGTAAAACCCCGATCGTTTTCCAAGCCAGTGGTAAGTTGGGCGGTTACCTGTATGTTGCGGTGATGCTCAATGGCAATTTTTCTTTTGCCAAAAGTCTGCAGCGAGCCAGTGGTACGCAAGCCGTTTGGCTATCGGTTAAAGAGTTAACGCTCGCTTCCACACTGACCGGGGATGATAATTTCGCTAACGAACTCACCTTACCCACTAAGGGGAGTAGCCAAGCGTTTCGCAACTATCTTATCAGTCACGCTAATTTGCGTATTGAAGGGGAAAACTCAAACATCGCCGTACTGTCGGCGCAACGCAATGACAATGTACTCGCGTTACAGCGTCAAATGGGGATCAACCTTTTACTTACCACGTTAGTGATTTTAGTGGCGGCTATTTGGGTCAACCGGTTTGTAAAAACCCGTATTGCTGGCTCACTCGATAAGTTGATGCGTTATACCTTGGGCGCGACCTCACGCCAGCGAACCTTGCCTTTTGCGGGCTCTGATATTGAAGAGTTTGATCACATCGGTCAGACACTCGAATCGACATTTGATGCCCTTTACGAAAAAGAGCGGTCATTGCAGGATTTGTTTGATTATGCGCTTTCACCCATTATTGTTTGGGATACCGACTTTGCCATCACGCGGATTAACCCGGCGGCCAAATTAAAACTGAATTATGATGCCGATGCGCAGCAAACGAGCTGGATGTACATGCAGTTTATGCGCGCTATCTCGCCGTATCTCAAGCGTGCCGTCGATGGTACCATTCTTAAAGGCGTCAATATCCATATCAATAACCGCGTGTATCGTTGGAACCTTGCCCCTTTGATGGTCGATAACCAAGTCAAAGCTGTCATCGGGCAAGGGCAGGAAATTACGTCGTTGATTGAAGCAGAGCAGCAAAGTCAACGTGCCAAAGAAGCGGCAGAAGCCTCCGCCCGAGCAAAATCAGAATTCCTCGCTAAGATGAGCCATGAGATCCGGACACCGCTCAATGGCATTCTGGGCATTACCCAAATACTCAGCGATAAAGTGGAAGATAAAGCGCAGAGCGAGCTATTGGGAAGTTTGTACCAAAGTGGTGAGCACTTACTGACTGTTCTGAATGATATTTTGGACCTGTCCAAAATTGAGCAAGGTAAGATGACCATCGAGTACGGTGATTTTTATTTGCACGATATCATCAGTACGGTAGAAAACATCTATACGCCGCTATGCGAAAGTAAGCGTATTGGACTGATTATTGAGTCTAACCTAGCAGACGACACCGTGATACGCTCTGATCAATCACGCTTGACCCAAATACTGTTTAACTTGATGAGTAACGCGGTGAAGTTTACCCATCAGGGTAATGTGGCGCTTGAAGTCAAACTTACCCCAATGGAGGGGGCTCAGCACCGCTTGATTATAAAAGTGCAAGATTCAGGGGTGGGCATGAGTGCAGACGCACTCGACACCTTATTCGATCCTTTCGTTCAAGCTGACTCAAGTGTGACGCGCAAATACGGCGGCAGTGGATTGGGGCTTTCCATCGTCAAGAGCCTGCTCGACTTACTCGGCGGTACGATTGAGGTGTCCAGTGAAGCGGAGAAAGGCAGCTGCTTTACGCTGACGGTGCCAGTCGAACATGTAGATAATAAACCTAAAACCATGGTGGAAAGCACCGTGTTTGACGCCAAACAGGCGGGCATTCAGCGCGTGCTGTTAGTGGAAGATAACAAGATTAATGCGATGGTGGCACAAGCGTTCTGCAAAAAACACGACATCAGCGTGGATTGGGTAAAAGATGGTGAGCAAGCACTTACATCTTTACGCGAAAGCACCTATGATCTTGTGTTGATGGATAACCAAATGCCCAATTTGGGTGGCATTGATGCCACTAAGGCTATTCGCCAAGATCTAGGGCTTAATGTGCCGGTTTATGCGTGTACTGCCGATGCATATGGCAGTGTGCATGAAGCCTTTTATGAGGCCGGGGCAAATTATGTGATTGTCAAACCCATCAAAGAAGACAGCTTTGTTGAAGCGTTGCGTTATTACCAAACTGAGCACCAAGCAATGGTAGAGCAGAGCCCCGCTGATCAGTGAGAGGTTTGCGTATAAGGTCAATATAACGGGAAAAAGGCAGAGCCGTTAAGTAGTTCTAACGTTAGAAAACTTAACGGCGCATTCTGTTCTACTCGGTGGTGACTTTCTGCTTTTGGATTGGCAGCACTTTAACTTGTTTGATCATATTCTCGGCAACATCGACGATTTCAATGAGGTGGCCGTCAATTTCCACGCTTAGGCGGCTATTAGGAATATCCTCCAAGTGCTCCAAGATCAAACCGTTCAATGTGCGGGGGCCGTCGGTAGGGAGATCCCAGTTCAGGCTCTTATTCAAATCACGGATATTGGCGCTACCCTCAATCAGGTAACCGCCATCTGTCAGCGGAGTGATTTCTTCGGCTAAGCTTGGCGAGAGTGAGGTGGTAAATTCCCCCACGATCTCTTCGAGAATGTCTTCTAAGGTCACCAAACCGATAATATCGCCGTACTCATCCACAATCAGACCAATGCGTTGCTTGTTACGCTGGAACTTCAGCATCTGTACGTTGAGCGGGGTGCCTTCCGGTATGAAGTACACTTCATCTGCAGCGCGCAACAAGGTCTCTTTATTGAATTCGTTTTTCTCGACCATCAAGCGGTACGCTTCTCGTACCCGTAACATGCCGACTACTTCGTCGATGGTGTCACGATACAGCACCATACGGCCATGTGGCGCATGGGTAAGCTGGCGCATAATGGACTTCCAGTCATCGTTGACATTGATCCCTGTGATTTCGTTACGGGGCACCATAATGTCGTCTACCGTCACCTCTTCGAGCTCTAAGATCGAGATCAGCATATGCTGGTGACGACGAGGGATTAAACTGCCAGCCTCATTAACGATGGTACGCAACTCCTCGGTACTTAAATTGTCTTTCCCATCACTTTTCACGCCTAAGCCAAGTAAGCGTAGAAAGCCGTTAGTAATGAAGTTCACCAAGCTTACAACCGGGTAAAACACCTTCATTAAGATGGTGAGTACAAAGCTGCTGAGAAAGGAAACGCGCTCAGGGTATAAGGCTGCCAAGGTTTTCGGTGTCACTTCTGCAAACACCAAAATCACCATCGTCAGGACACCGGTCGCAATCGCAATGCCGGCATCACCATAAAGGCGTAGCCCTAAGACAGTCGCAATAGAAGAGGCAAGAATATTGACGAGGTTATTGCCGATTAGAATGAGTCCAATCAAGCGATCCGGGCGTGCTAGCAACTTTTCAACGCGCTTGGCACCGGTGTGGCCCTGTTTAGAAAGGTGGCGTAATCGATATCGATTCAGTGCCATCATGCCTGTCTCAGAGCCGGAAAAATACCCGGAAATGACGATAAGCAATACCAAGAAGGAAATTAATATTCCCGTCGATATGTCGTCCAACGAACTGTTCCTTACGTTTGTTTTAAAATGTGAGCGTCTGCTCGAGAGTATAACACTGGCATGCCGTTGGGTGGTGAGCGCACCCATCATGCATTCTAGAGTGACGATTAACCCGCAATAAGGATCTCGCGAACAAATCGGCTACCAAAGTAGGCCAATGTGAGTAGAAAGGCGCCTACAATACTAAACCAAATCACTCGACGTCCACGCCAGCCAGATTGATAGTGGCCCCATAGTAGCACACCATAGACCACCCATGCTGCCATCGATAGGAAGGCTTTATGCGCTTTTCCTTGCGCGAACATATCATCGACAAAAACAAATCCAGTAATTAAGGTGAACGTCAGTAAACTCTGACCCACTAAAATGATGTTGAAAAGTTGGCGTTCCACCATCATTAAAGGTGGGACGTTATGGTTGATGACCTGACGCTTTTTATGTTTTAACTGATAGTCGAGCCAAGCCAGCTGCAGTGCGTACAAGGTTGCAATCATCAGGGTCGAGTACGCAAACAGCGCCAAGGAGATATGCAACAACACCTCAGGGTGTGACTCTAAATGGGTAATAAAGGCACCGGGTAGCAAGGTCGCGCTGGCGAGGTTTAACCCCGCAAAGGCATAGACAACCGGCAGCAAAAACCATAAACGGAGTCGGAAAATCAGGCCGGTAGTCATCATAGCAATGATGAAACTTACCAACGACGCGACGTTGAGTATGCTTAAATTTTGCCCGCTGCCAGAAAGGATTAAATCCTTGAGCAGATATGCGTGCAATGCCAGCGCAGCCAGTGCAGTAAAGAAGACCGGCTTCGCACTAATCTGATTGTTGCTGGACAAGCCGGGGATGATCTGCAAAATGGCGGCCAGATAAAGCAGTGATGCCAATAAGGCTGTCAGAATATCCATCGTCACCGATCAGTCAGTTAATCAATAAGAATGAAGGTGTGAGTATACCTTGCCTCAATCTCTGTCGCTATCGATACATGCAAGCGATGGGGGGATTGCGGTATAATCTCAATTAATTTCGCGACAGCGATTGCACCCTGACGGTCAATGTCATGGGCCAATAGGACGAGTGGGCGAGTAACGCATGTTTGAAAATTTATCAGAACGTTTATCCCGGACGCTAAAAAATATCAGCGGTCGAGGTCGATTAACGGAAGACAATATCAAGGAAACCCTGCGCGAAGTGCGTATGGCGCTACTGGAAGCCGATGTCGCGCTCCCTGTGGTTCGTGATTTTGTTAAACGCGTTAAAGAGCGCGCCGTGGGGATTGAGGTATCGAAAACCCTGACCCCGGGGCAAGAATTCATCAAGATCGTTCAAGCCGAGCTGGAAGCGGTGATGGGCGATGCTAATGAGCAGCTTGATCTTGCCACCCAGCCTCCTGCGGTGATCCTGATGGCGGGCCTGCAAGGTGCTGGTAAAACCACCAGTGTGGGTAAACTGGGTAAGATGCTCAAAGAGCGTCATAAGAAAAAAGTGCTGGTGGTATCGGCTGACGTGTATCGCCCCGCGGCGATTAAACAGTTGGAAACACTGGCCAGTGAAGTTGGCGTTGATTTCTTTCCGTCGAGCGCAGACCAGAACCCAGTAGATATCGCCAAAGCAGCGCTCGATGAAGGGAAGCTCAAATTCTACGACGTGGTGATCGTCGATACCGCCGGTCGTCTGCACGTTGACGATGCAATGATGGACGAGATCAAAGACGTTCACCATGCGATAAACCCAGTCGAGACTTTGTTTGTGGTGGACGCCATGACCGGTCAAGACGCCGCGAACACCGCCAAGGCTTTTAACGATGCGTTAGCACTGACTGGTGTGGTATTGACCAAAGTCGATGGTGATGCGCGTGGTGGTGCTGCATTGTCGGTTCGCCATATTACCGGTAAGCCGATTAAATTCTTGGGTGTGGGTGAGAAGACTGACGCACTAGAGCCCTTCCATCCTGACCGGGTGGCATCCCGTATCTTGGGTATGGGTGACGTGCTGTCACTTATCGAAGATCTCGAGCGTAATGTCGATAAAGACAAAGCCGAGAAAATGGCCAAGAAGTTCAAAGAAAAGAAAGGCTTTGATCTGGGCGACTTCCGTGACCAACTGCAGCAAATGAAAAGCATGGGCGGCATGATGGGGATGATGGATAAGCTCCCGGGTATGTCGAACTTACCGGCCAACGTGAAAGATAACGTTGATGATAAGATGTTCGTGCAAATGGAAGCTATCATCAATTCGATGACCCCACGTGAGCGTCAACGCCCTGAGATCATCAAAGGCTCGCGCAAAAAACGTATCGCAGCCGGCTCTGGGACCCAAGTGCAAGACGTCAATCGTTTGCTCAAGCAGTTTACCCAGATGCAAAAAATGATGAAGAAAATGCAAAAAGGCGGCATGCGTAACATGATGCGTCAGATGAAAGGCATGATGCCGCCGGGTGGACCTGGTGGTGGCTTTATGGGCTAACCCATTTTGCAGGCGGATGAAGCGTCAGCCTGCATGACAACTCGCTGTGAGGCTTGGGACAGCTGGTGAAAATTTGGCTAAACCAGTTGCAATCACAGCAATAAAGAGTAAAATTCCCGAGCTTTATTTTGGCACGAGGCCCCGCATTGCTTACGCGAAACGGGGCCAATTTTATTAAGTAATGCAAATGAGGACGATATGGTAACCATTCGTTTGGCACGTCATGGCGCGAAAAAACGCCCATTCTATCAAATCGTTGTAGCTGACAGCCGCCAGGCGCGCGACGGTCGCTTCATCGAGAAAATCGGTTTCTTCAACCCTGTAGCTCAAGGCCAGGAAGAGAAACTACGCCTTGACCTGGATCGCGTAAACCACTGGGTTGGCGAAGGCGCTGCGGTTTCTGACCGTGTTGCTAAGCTGATCAAAGACGCAGCGAAAGCAGCGTAAGCAATCAGTGTCAGGGTTAAAAGAAGAAATGAGTGAGCAAGAAACTATCGTCGTCGGCAAGCTTGGCTCGTCATACGGCATTCGAGGCTGGCTCAAGATTTTTTCTTACACTGAAGAAGCTGAGAGCATTTTTGCCTACTCACCGTGGTTTATCCAGGTGCGTGGCGAGTGGCAACGTTTCGAGTTAGAAGACTGGAAGCGCCACAACAAAGGGTATGTTGCCAAGCTCAAAGGGCTGGATCAGCGCGAAGACGCGCAGATGCTGACCAATGCCGAAATCGCCGTTAGTGCTGAAGCACTGCCAGCGTTATCGGATGAAGAGTTTTATTGGCGTGAGCTGTTTGGCATGGACGTGGTGAATACGAAAGGCTATCACCTCGGTACTGTGACAGACATGCTTGAAACGGGCTCGAACGACGTACTTGTCGTTAAAGCCAACCTGAAAGATGCTTTTGGCAAAAAGGAACGTTTAATTCCGTTCCTTGAAGAGCAGGTCATCAAGTCGATTGATCGCACTGCTCAACGGATCGAAGTTGACTGGGATCCTGGTTTTTAAACTCCAACAGTAAGCGAGCGGAAATATGTGGGTTGGCATTATCAGCCTTTTTCCAGAAATGTTCCGAGCCGTCACTGATTTTGGAGTCACGGGCCAAGCGGTTAAAAAAGGGCTGTTAAACGTCGAAACGTGGAATCCGCGTGATTTCACCCAAGACAAACATCGTACGGTTGATGATCGACCTTACGGCGGTGGCCCCGGTATGTTAATGATGGTTCAGCCGTTGCGCGATGCCATTCACGCTGCCAAACAAGCCGCAGGCGATAACGCGAAAGTGGTTTACCTCTCTCCGCAAGGGCGTAAGCTCGACCAAGCGGGGGTCGAATCACTGGCCAGCAATGAAAAACTTATTTTGATTTGTGGCCGGTACGAAGGGGTAGACGAGCGCATTATACAAACTCACGTCGATGAAGAATGGTCGGTAGGAGATTTTGTGCTCAGTGGGGGCGAGCTGCCCGCGATGACGTTAGTAGACGCTGTTGCTCGGTTTGTACCGGGCGTTTTAGGCGACATGGCGTCAGCAGAGGAAGACTCCTTTGCCAACGGGTTGTTAGACTGTCCACACTACACGCGTCCTGAGTTGTTAGATGGGTTGGCGGTACCAGAGGTGCTAAAATCCGGAAACCATAAGGACATTCGTCGCTGGCGATTAAAGCAATCGCTAGGTCGCACTTGGCTACGACGACCAGAGCTCCTGGAAAACCTAGCTCTGACTGACGAACAGGAATCACTACTTGCCGAGTTCATTAAAGAGCATCGAGCAAGTGCCGAATCAAATTGAGTTTCAGTTTATTCTAGGGTTATAGACAATGAGTAACATCATCAAGCAGCTCGAAGACGAGCAAATGAAAAAAGACCTGCCTGAGTTTCAAGCAGGTGACACTGTCCTGGTACAGGTTAAAGTAAAAGAAGGTAACCGTGAGCGTCTGCAGCCATACGAAGGTGTGGTAATTGCTAAGCGCAACCGTGGCCTGCACTCTGCATTCACCGTACGTAAAATGTCTAGCGGTGAAGGTGTAGAGCGTACTTTCCAAACTCACTCGCCAGTTATCGACAGCATTACTGTTAAACGTCGCGGTGCAGTACGTCGTGCCAAACTGTACTACCTGCGTGAGCGTTCTGGTAAGTCAGCTCGAATCAAAGAGCGTCTTAACAAGAAGTAATCGCTCCGGCGTTTATTGCTCAGAAAGCCCGTCCCGATGGACGGGCTTTTTTATTGTTCTCTTACAGTCAAGTCACGAAACCACTTAATGCCCGTCACGACCATTTAACTTGCTATGTTGCCACTCACTGAAAGAGCGCAAGACATAGACAAACAATAGGGCAAAATGGCATCCGTACCTTACTCACTGATTAGCAGCATCGCTGCGTATCGAGACGGAGAACGAGAATGTCCTGGTTTCTACTCTGCGTAGTGGCTTTGATCGCCGGCTACTTCACTTATGGCACCTTTATTACCAAGGTGTTCGGTCCTAAACCCGAACAAGCCACACCTGCCATGAGCATGAACGATGGTGTGGATTACGTCCCGCTATCTGATAAAAAAGTTTATCTTATTCAACTTCTTAATATTGCAGGCCTTGGGCCGATTTTTGGTCCAATCCTCGGTGCCTTGTATGGGCCGGTAGCCATGTTATGGATTGTGTTTGGCTGTATATTTGCCGGTGCGGTCCATGACTATTTCTCAGGTATGCTGAGTGTCCGAGCAAAAGGCGCGTCGGTTCCTGCGGTGGTCGGCGAGCACTTAGGTAACTTCGCTAAACATTTTATGAACTTCTTTGCGGTGTTACTCTTGATGCTAGTGGGCGTAGTCTTTGTCTTGGGCCCTGCCAAGCTGCTAGGTAGCTTATCGGCGATGAGTGTACCGGTATGGGTGGCGATCATTTTTGCTTACTATATCCTCGCGACTGTGGTACCGATCGATAAAATTATTGGTCGCTTTTATCCGTTCTTTGGCGCCTTATTGGTCTTTATGTCGGTCGGCTTGATGATTGGCTTGGCCGCGAGCGATCACAGCTTCTACAGCCAAGGGCTCGATTTTGCCACTAACTTCCATCCCACCGATCTGCCATTGTGGCCACTGCTCTTTATCACTATTGCCTGTGGGGCGGTGTCAGGTTTCCATGCCACCCAGTCGCCATTGATGGCGCGCTGCATGCAAAATGAAAAGTCGGGTCGCTTTATCTTCTATGGTGCCATGATTGGTGAAGGTGTGATCGCGCTTATCTGGTGTAGCTTAGGATTAAGCTTTTACGAATCCACGGATGCGTTGAACCAAACGCTCGCCAATGGCGGTCCTGCCGCTGTGGTGCATGAGGTCTCTACCTCGCTCTTGGGCACCGTTGGGGGCATTATGGCGGTATTAGGTGTGATTGTATTGCCTATTACCTCAGGGGATACTGCGTTCCGCTCTGCGCGTTTGATCATTGCTGACTTTTTGAATATTCAGCAAAAGCCATTGATGAAACGTCTCCTGATTGCGATTCCTATGTTTGTGGTGGGTTACTTGATCACCAAGGCCGAGTTTGGCGTGATTTGGCGCTACTTTGGTTGGGCCAACCAAACCACGGCGATGATCATGTTGTGGGCCGCGGCAGCCTACCTAATTAAGCGTGATAAGCTGCACTGGGTCTGCACTATTCCAGCGATGTTTATGACCGCAGTGACGGTGACCTACTTAGCCAACGCCGACATTGGCTTTGGCTTACCGATGAACACAGCGACCATCATTGGCCTGGTAACAACGGTGGTGGCGAGTATTGCGTTCCTCGTGGTCTATAAGCCGAATCCTCAGCTGATTGCTGACGAGCAATGATGCCATCCTAACCAATTGGTATTACAGCAATAACGTATAAAATGCGCTATGATCAAAGCCTCAGCATTCGCTGGGGCTTTTTTGATCAAAAGGATGGTGGCATGAAACACGCGCTTTTTTCGTTACTGACTATTGTGCTAATGGCGGGGTGTGCAGCGTCGACCACACAAGCGTTAGTGGATGAGCAAAACTGGTATGGACTGGGTGAGCAAGATGGCCAGCGCGGGCTACCACAGCGAACCTTAAACGATTTACGCACACTGGCGAACAAAGCGGGCGACCGTATGACCGCCAATTACCTCGACTACGAGCGAGGCTATATTCATGGCATTGACGCATACTGCAATCCTGCACATGCGTATCAACTCGGGTTGGATGGCAACCCCTATATGGGCGTGTGCGAAAGCCGACCCGGCTCACAGCGTTTTCGTATGGAGTGGCAACGTGGCTATAACGATTACCAAAGCCAAGCGAATAGCCAGTTTTACTAGTGCTAAAACCGGTGCCGGCATCAATTATGGGTAAGACCAAGTTTATCTTTCAGTGCCTTAAGATAACGTCGGCTTACCGGTACCGAATGAGAGGAGGCGGTCACCACCTCTGCGAGCCCATTGTCTAACAACCGGATCTCCCGAATGGCGGCAGGATGCACCAAAAATTGTCGGTGGCAGCGCATTAAGGGCGTTTTGTCTTCCAAGACTTTCAAGCTTAAATGGGTGACGGATTCACCATTGGCGGTGAGTAGTGTCACGCCAGTTACTGAGGTGCGTGCCACTTCAACATCCTGGTGAGGCACTAAGGTAATCCGGTTATGGCCCGCACAAGGGAGCAGCTCCAGTGCGGGTGTGATCGCCTGATAGTCCTCTTGTCGGTTTAACTCACGCGACAGTTTGTCGAGTGACTTTTTTAAGCGCGCGGTTTCGATGGGCTTGAGCAAATAATCAAATGCGTTGTCCTCAAAGGCTTGTACGGCAAACTCATCATAGGCGGTGACAAACACCACTTTGGGCATGGTCTCGGGGTCAAGCATTGCAAGCAGCTCAAGGCCGGTGACGCGAGGCATTTGAATATCTAAAAACACCACATCGGGGCGGGTGTGATTAATGGTTTTTAGTGCGTCGATAGCATTGTTGCACTGTCCAACCACCTCAACGCCGCCAAGCGCGAGTAGCTCATCTTCCAAGGCTTCACGTGCATAGAGTTCGTCATCCACGATTAACGCTCGAATCATGTCATGGTCTCCTTGTTTGGGGCAGTATCGGTTAATGGCAAGGTCACGGTGGCACGTGTCCAGTGATCATGCTGGCATGTCATTTTAAGCCCGTATTGTCCGCCGAATAATCCGCGTATCCGTTTATCCACAATACGAAGCCCCAGCCCAGCATGCTGTGCCGCTGGTTGATAGAAACCTGCATTGTCCTCGACTTGTAAATACAGGCACTCGCCTTCTTGCCAACCACGAATGATGATTTGACCGTCGGCCATTAATTGACTGATCCCATGTTTCACCGCGTTCTCAACCAAAGGCTGTAAGGTAAAACTGGGGATCACCGCGTGCAAGATAGCCGGATCAATCTGCTTTTCAACACTCATTCGATCGGCAAAGCGGGCATGTTCGAGTTCCAGATAGGCATCAAGATGATTCAGCTCTTGCTCAAGCGAGACGGTTTCACGGTTTTGTTTTAAGTTACTACGAAAGAAGGTGGATAAGTGCTGGATTAACTGACGGGCGCGCTCTGGCTCGCGCTTGACCACCGCGCTGATGGTGTTCAACGCGTTAAATAAAAAGTGAGGGTTCACTTGGGCGCGTAGCAAGTTTAACTCCGCTTGGGTCAGCAAAGTTTGCTGGCGCTGATAACGGCCGGTTAAAATTTGGTTGGAGAGCAAACGCGCGATCCCTTCTCCCATGGTGACATTGATTGCCGAGAACAGTTTACGTTTTGGCTCATAAAGCTTCACCGTCCCTAGCACATAGCCATCCCCGCCACGCAGCGGGATCACCAACACAGAGCCCAGTTTGCAATGGGGAGACAGTGAGCAGCAATAAGGGGTATCCGCGCCGTCGATATAGATGAGTTGGTCATCCGCAATGGCACGTCGGGTATAATCGGACGCAATTGGGGTACCGGGTAAGTGGTGGTCATCACTAATGCCGGTAAAGGCGAGGATTTTCTCGCGATCTGTGATTGCCACAGCCCCCACGCCGGTTTCTTGCTGGATAATGGCGGCGACCTGTTCACTACTTTGTTGATTAAACCCGCTGCTTAAAATACCGACCGAGCGTTCAGCAATTTTAAGTGCTTTACTGGAAAACGCTGCTGAATAGCGCTCGAACAACGTCTTGCGATCAACAATAATGCTCATAAACATCGCGGCACCGACTGAGTTAGCGATCACCATGGGCGCGGCGATCGCACTGACGAGCTCATAAGCACGACTAAAGGGTTCGGCGACGGCGAGAATGATGGCCATTTGTACCAGCTCTGCTACAAACGTCACGCTCAGGACCACGGTAGGGGAAAACAAGCGGCTGGTTTGGTTGCGAGAGACCAAGTAGCGGTGCATTAAGCCGCCAATCACGCCCTCTGCTGTGGTCGAGATCGCACAAGCTAAATCTGTAAACCCTCCTAAACTATAGCGATGTAGTCCGCCGGTTAAGCCGACCAAAAAACCCACCACAGGGCCGCCAAGCAGACCGCCAAGAACGGCACCGATAGCGCGGGTATTCGCGATTGCGTCTTGGATGTGCAACCCAAAATAGGTGCCGAGAATACAGAAGCCGGAAAAGAGCACATAGCAGACACACTTGTGCGATAGCCGCCCAGAAATACTGAGCAGCGGCATAAACACAGGGGTTTTGCTCAGCAAATACGCGATCACAAGATACACGCTCATCTGCTGCAGCAACGAAAGCACTAACGCCATAACAATAAAAAGGGGTAACTAGAGTTCTCCGTTATAGTAACTGTTGGTGATAAAAGACTCTAATTAAAAATGTATGTGTAAATTAAAAATTACACCGTAATTCAAATGATACAGTCACTATTGCTTTTAAAATATGGGCTGGTATTGTCTATGTAAAACATAGTGAACATCTTTTAGGGCAAGGTCATGCAGCAAGATTCGGTAACCAATATCAACATTCGCGATGAACAAGTGCTTCTCACACCAGAGCAACTTCGCGATCAATTTCCTATCACCAAAAGTACCCGAGCGGCGATTAGTCAGGCCCGTCAGACCGTGGCAGATATTATCAACAAGCGTGATCATCGCCTGCTTGTGGTATGTGGTCCTTGCTCCATTCATGATGTCGATGCGGCGAAAGACTATGCCCGTCGTCTGAAAGCCCTGTCCGATGAGCTGAGCGACCACTTGTTTATTGTGATGCGGGTTTACTTTGAAAAACCACGCACCACAGTGGGCTGGAAAGGGCTTATCAATGATCCTCACTTGGATGGTAGCTTTGATGTTGAGTTTGGTTTAAAGCAAGCACGCAGTCTGCTCACTGAACTTGCTGAAATGGGACTGCCGTTGGCCACCGAAGCGCTCGACCCCATCAGCCCACAATACATTGGCGATTTGTTTAGCTGGGCGGCGATTGGTGCGCGTACTACCGAGTCACAAACCCATCGTGAAATGGCGAGTGGTCTGTCGATGCCGATTGGCTTTAAAAATGGCACGGATGGCAATCTGGCCACCGCCACCAATGCGATGAAAGCGGCTGCTTCAGGGCACCGTTTTATGGGGATCAACCAAGCCGGCCAAGTGGCATTATTGACCACACAAGGCAACCCTAATGGCCATGTGATTTTACGTGGCGGCAAGCAAACCAACTATGATTCAGTCTCTGTGGCCGAGTGTGAGCAGCAACTGCGCGATGCTAACCTGACGCCATCGCTGATGGTCGACTGTAGCCATGCGAACTCTCGCAAAGATTACCGTCGCCAAACCTTGGTCGCTGAAGATGTGATCCACCAGATCAATCAGGGCAACCGGTCTATTATCGGTCTGATGCTAGAAAGCCATATCCATGCGGGGAATCAATCGGCGGATCTGCCCAAAGAAGAGATGGCGTACGGCGTCTCGATCACTGATGCTTGCATTGATTGGGCGTCTACCGAACAATTGCTGCGTCATACGCACCAAGCGTTGGCAACCTCTCTACAACAACGGATTCAACAGGACTAAATCATGGTGGCGGAACTAAGCCGACTGCGCGATCAAATCGATGATGTCGACAAACAAATGGTAACTCTACTCGCCAAGCGACTGGCACTGGTTGCGGAAGTGGGTGAGGTAAAAAGTCAGCATGGCTTGCCCATTTATGCACCTGACCGAGAAGCGGCCATGTTAGCGTCTCGACGAGCAGAAGCCGAAGCGCAAGGGGTGCCGCCCGATTTGATTGAAGATGTGCTGCGGCGCACGATGCGCGAGTCGTACAGTAGCGAAAACGACTCTGGTTTTAAATGCCTAAACCCGGATTTGCGCCGCATCGTGGTGATTGGCGGAGAAGGGCAGTTAGGTCGCTTATTTGCACGCTTATTCCGCTTATCGGGCTATCAAGTGTCTGTGTTGGAGAAAAACGATTGGGACAACGCAGAGGCATTGCTCGCAGATGCCGGCATGGTGGTGGTCTCTGTGCCTATTGATGTCACCGAAACCGTGATCAGCAAGCTTCAACAGCTTCCGAAAGACTGTATTTTGGCAGACCTTACCTCCGTTAAATCTGGCCCGCTACAAGCTATGTTAACGGCGCATCAAGGCCCCGTTGTGGGGCTGCACCCCATGTTTGGTCCTGATGTGGCTAGCCTGGCTAAGCAGGTCATTGTTTACTGCGATGGTCGCGAGCCAGAAGCCTACCAATGGCTGCTCGAGCAATTTCGTATTTGGGGGGCGGGACTACACAGGATCAGTGCTGTTGAGCATGATGAGGGCATGACACTGATCCAAGCGCTGCGTCACTTTACGTCGTTTGTTTACGGGGTCCATCTGGCAGAAGAAAACCCCAACTTGGACCAGCTGACAGCGTTGAGCTCACCGATTTATCGCTTGGAGCTTGCCATGGTGGGGCGTCTGTTTGCCCAAGATGCAAGCTTGTATGCGGATATTATTATGTCCTCACCGCAAAACTTGGCGATGATTAAGCGCTTTTACCAGCGTTTTGGGGAAGCGATTGATTTGCTTGAACAGCACGACAAAGCCACCTTTGTCGATGCGTTTGCTCAAGTCGAAAACTGGTTTGGCGATTACGCGCCGCGCTTTTTACAAGAAAGCCAAGGCCTGTTGCGACAAGCCAACGACGCCACCCATCGCACCGCGACCTAGCTTATGTAAACCACTCCGACAATAGATGATAAATCTATACCCAAACCAGCCGCTTGGCTGGTTTTTTTACAGTGTGCATTTGTCTGTATTTTATACAAAAAAGAGAACTTTGATCCGTTGATTTGATATGGTTTTTAAGGCGCTCTTATTTGGTATGCAATCAAACAATGAAAAAAAGCACTCTGATATATCTTTCACTTAGCCTTTTTACCGTGTTCTTTGCTTCTTTTATCGCATTGATGCTCTATCGTAATGCATTGCTGGCTGTGAACCTCGAACATGGACGTTACTCCGCGTGCTTTGATGATGAAGCGGCTACTGAACATATGATGCCCACATGGTCAGACAAAGAGGCCTTTACGGTTCGATTTGTTCCAGTTGGCGGTCACGATTGCTTGGCGCCAAACTTTCCCGCTATTGAAGTCTCATCCCACAAGGTGACGCACTGGTTGCATATAGTCACGACGTCTGGAGAGCAGCAGTTTTCAGGAAAGCATGCATCGTTTGGTAATGGTCAGTCTGGATGGACTTTTGTCGATGTAGGTAGTCAAGAAAGGCGCAACAACAGTTACCCGTTTTATAGTGAGGGAGAGGTGTTTCGCGATAATCCAAGTTGGACGGCTCCGCCTCATCGAACGTTGCGTTGGGAAGGTATGCTCTTTGGGCTAAGCGAAGTAGATGGGGTCTTTTACCCTGTCGGAGGTATATCTTGGGGGTTCAACTTATTTAGATGGTCTTTGATTCCACAGCCTATTCTTCCAAAGTCATTAGCTCGTCGTCACTGGTTGGCGGTTTTTGGGGCTTTGAACGAAGAGTATCCCTATAAATTCAGTGCGGATACAGCCACTAATAAAACGTTTAAAGAGTGATTATTAATCAGCTAAAGCCCACATTGTGGGCTTTTGGCGTTAATGGCTACTCGCGATTATTCGTCGCTGTCCGGCAGCGATACCTCGGTGGGAGAAATGGTCTCTGACGGGTAGCAGCCGAGCACTTTTAGATAACGGGTCAAAGTAGTGAGCTCGTCCAGCGCACTTTGCATCACCTCACTGGCCATATTGGCTTCAACATCGACATAAAACATCTCTTCCCATGGGTTGCCAAGCACTGGCCGAGATTCAAGCTTGGTCATATTGATGCCGCGCTCTCGCAATACCATCAAACACTCCACCAAAGAACCCGCTTGCTGCGACGTCGACATAATGAACGTGGTTTTTGCAGGTGTAAGTTTGGACACTTTCACCGGCTTACGGGCCACTACGATAAAGCGGGTGTAGTTTTGCTGCTGATTCGCTATATCTGATTTGATTGCCGTGAGGCCATACAACTCACCACTGGCGGCATGGCCGATGGCAGCTACATTAGGTTGGTTTAAATCTGCCACTTGTTGCATCGCGTCAGCGGTGCTTGAACAGTACACTTTATTGATTTTGCCTAAGGTATCGACATACTCGCTGCATTGCTGATGAGGTTGGGGGTGCGCGTACAGGGTATCAATATGGCTGGGATCTTGGTCACCAACGGTCAGTAAGCAATGAGCAATGGGAAGGGTTAACTCGCCAACGATAGATAGCCGGGTGTGCTGCAGCTGATCGTAGACTTCATTGATCGACCCTGAGCTAGTATTTTCAACAGGCAATAAGCCATAGTCGGCATGGCCGGTTTCTACCGTTTCGACCACTTGTTTAAAGCTGTCACAGGCCATTTCAACCAATTCAGTCTGCTTGCGGCTAAAGTACTGGCGCGCGGCGAGATAGGAGTACGAACCTTGGCTGCCCAAAAAGGAAACCCGTGCCACTGGGCGTTGATTGTCGGGGTTGGCCAGAGCTTGCAGATAACGCTGCTGAATCAGCACCGAGTCTTCAATAATGGTGTGGAAAATACTCAGCACATAGTGGGCGTCCAGTTGGTGGGCACTGCCATCACTGACCAATTTTTCCAATAAGGCTTGTTCTCGCGCTTGATCGCGAATCGGTTTTTGAAGCGCGATTTTGTTTTTCGCGACATCCACGCTGAGGCGGCGGCGCTCGGCCAGTAAAGTCAGCAATTCATGGTCTAACTGGCTGATCCGCGTGCGGATCTCGTCCAGTGAAAGTGGCGTGTCTGGCATACATTATCCTTGTTCTAATACAAAAAAACCTCCCGGTTGGGAGGTTAGAGCGCCATGCTGTTAAGGCTTAGCACGCTTCCTCCCGCACAGGCGAGATAAAAAAGAAGCGAAAGAAACGAGCAATAATCAGCATAGGGCCTTGGTTGTTATGTTTGCGTGTCAATTAACCATATTGACAGCGGGGGATGCTGTCAAGCACCAAAAAGCCCCGCGGGGGCGGGGCTGACATGTTTAGCGGGTGAGGTAATGCAATGCGGGTTAGATTTCCTCGTCGGCTGCGTTTTCTTCCATTGCAACCGTTGCCGTTGATTTGTCGTTGCGGCGTGCTTCGCCTTTGTGTTGGGCCTTATTTAATTGCTTTTCGAGCTTTTGGCCCACCTCGTTGATCGCTTTATACATGTCATCGCTTTCCGCAGAGGCCACGATGGTTGATCCTGGCAACCCTGCTTTGGCTTCTACTTTGAACTGATGGTTTGGCTCCTTACTGATCACAGCATGAGGATTGATGAGTGCCACCTGCCACTTGGCCAACTTATCAAAGCGGCTTTCGATGCGCTCACGGATGGCGGGAGTGATCTCGATGTTTTTGCCTGCAATTTCCACTCTCATACTCGTTCCTCTTTGTTCCCCTGTATTAGGTTCATATTCAGATTACCGCTTTCCTCCTTTGATAACGTGACTTGGCTCAAGTTTAAAGGGGGGAGAAAAAACGAAAAGCTGAACTGTGAGCCTTCACGGATCCTGACATTTGTTAAGCATGAAATCCCTTGAACTTAAAGACAAAAATGCTACCTTGGGAGAGGTCACGAATGCTGATTTACCCGCCAGTCAGGGCCGCGTCGCGCCTGTGTATTTTCCTACTTTTCCCTGTGGTTAAAAATGTGCCACAAATCAGCTGGTGCGTTTTGGTGCACTGCGGTGAAAAGAGAGTGGCTCAAGCAAACTGGGCATAAAAAAGGCGACCATGATGGCCGCCTGATAATGCGCTGATAAATAATCAAGGCATTAGTTATTCGCGTGTAGCTCGTGGTTGAGCTCAACCGCACTCTTGTTGGTCAAACACTCAACGGCCCCTGTTTTTGAATTACGACGGAACAGGAGATCGGCTTTGCCCGCCAAGTCACGTGCTTTAACGCTTTCGACCGCATTCCCGTCGGCGTCGAGCATGGTGACTTTGGTACCTGCGGTGACATACAGGCCTGACTCGATGGTGCAACGATCGCCCAATGGGAAGCCAAGGCCGGCGTTGGCACCGAGTAGTGAGTTTTCGCCAATTGAAACGACAATCTGGCCGCCGCCGCTCAAGGTTCCCATGATTGATGCGCCGCCACCAATATCACTGCCGTTGCCGACCATGACTCCCGCGGAGATGCGGCCCTCAACCATGCTGACACCTTCAGTACCGGCATTAAAGTTGATAAAGCCTTCGTGCATCACTGTCGTACCTTCGCCCACATGGGCACCCAAGCGCACTCGGGCGGTATCCGCAATACGCACGCCAGCAGGCACCACGTAATCGGTCATTTTCGGGAATTTATCCACGCACTCAACGGTCAATGTTTCGCCCTTCAGGCGAGCTTCCATTTGACGCTCAGGCAGTTCTGGCAAGTCAATCGGGCCTTGGTTGGTCCAAGCAATGTTGTGTAGCAGACCAAAGAGTCCGTCAAGTACCACACCGTGTGGTTTGACTAAGCGGTGTGAGATCAGTTGAAGCTTGAGGAAGCCTTCCGCCACTGACGCTGGCTTGATGTCATTTTCGAGGATCACCAGTACCAAGGGTTGTGTGGTTTGCTGCGCTTTATTGGCAAAGGTTGCCGCTTGAGAGGCGTCAGCCGCTGAGAAGGCTTCGCTGATCGCACCGCATGTTTCAGGCGCTACCTCGATCACTTGGTTACCCGACGTATAGTCGGTGAGGGCGCTAAGCGCGTTAACCAGCTCATCGCTCGGGTTGAGTAGCGGTGCCGGGAAGTAGGCCTCAATGATTTTACCGTCCTGGTTTTTGGTCGCTGTACCTAGCGCCAGAGCAAAGCTTGCCATCGGGGAAGATCTCCTTGTGTATATTTGGGCTTAAAACATCGAATGCTTCATCTTAAAGACAAGCGGCAGTGGTTGGAAGCGATCAAACGGCGGCTGACGAAAAAACCGCACAGGTCGGGGCAGCGATGCGCCTTAATGCATAGGTGGTGAAGGGGGCGGGCATAAAAAAAGCAAGCCACTGGGCTTGCTCTTTCGCGGATCCTAACAGGGTCAGCAATCACAACATTAAGCTGCGTCGGCGTCTTTGTCGTCGCTATTTGTGTCCGCTTTGGTCTCGCTTTTAGCCGGCTTTTTCTTTGCCGCCTTGCGCTTGGCGCCCAGCGCTTCGAGGACAGAGTCTTTATGTTCAGCGAGGTATAGCGACAAGGCTTCACGCTTTTCTTCGTCGTCTACCAGTTTGCTTTCTTCAATCAGATCGAACAAGGCGTCTGCCATGTCCAACATTTTGTCGTAGGCATCGGCTTCGGCTTTGGAGGTAAATGTCATCTTCTCTTCTCCTTCGCGTTCGACCACGTACTTGACGATAACGGCCATAATCACCCTCTCTTCGTTGATTTACTGTCTTTTTATACAGTACGATAAGGGCCATTGTCTACTGACCCTGCCATGATTGTGACATGAGAGAAAAATTTAGCACTATTTATCAACGTGCCGCCGAACGTAAAGGTGGTCAACGTGCATTAGAGCATATGCTGGTGGCACCGCTTGAACATGATGCCTTGTGTGAGATACCAGATGATCGCTGGCTCGCAGCGTTTAGCCAGAAGGTATTTCAATCGGGGATTAGTTGGCAGGTAGTGCGTAAAAAATGGCCCGGATTTGAAGAGGTGTTCTGGGGCTTTGATATTGAGAAAATGCTGCTGATGCCACCGGAAATGTGGGAAGAAAAAGCCACCAACCCAGCGATTATTCGTCATCTTACCAAGGTGATGACCATTCCGCACAACGCGGAAATGATTCACCGCGTGCAGCAATCGCACGGCAGTTTTAGCCAGTTTGTCGCCGATTGGCCCAGCGAAGATATTGTCGGGTTATGGCAGTATTTAAAAAAGCACGGTAAGCGTTTAGGCGGTAATACCGGTGCTTATACCTTGCGCCGAATGGGCAAGGACACCTTCTTGTTCACCCGTGATATCGAGCACTACCTGCGCGCGACTAAAATCGTTGATAGCGGTCGAGAGACCAAGCGGGCGATGCAAGCAGCGCAACAGGCATTTAATGAGTGGCAGCAAGAGTCGGGGCGTTCACTGAACCATATCAGCCAGCTGATCGCATTCAGTGTGGGTGACAATCGCGTTTAATCGCGCAGCGATTTGCTGTGCCATCACACGGTTAGCAAGCCGTGTGCGAGGTCGCGGCGTATCGATGGCGGTTTGCGCTTAGTACGGCAATCGGCCACAATCGATGCCAGTTATCTTTCCCATGTGAGCGCCTTGTGTTTACTGTTTATCACTCTAATCAGCTCGATCTGTTGAAGTCCTTGTTGGTCTCCCTAATCCAACAGCGACCACTGTCTGACCCTTTTCAAAAAGAACTTATTCTGGTGCAAAGCCCCGGCATGGCGCAGTGGTTAAAAATGGCACTCGCCAATGAGCAGCAGATTGTCGCCAACGTCGAATTCCCGCTTCCCGCTACCTTTATCTGGCAGCTGTTTGTGCGGGTGTTGGATGGCGTGCCTGAGCGCAGTGATTTCAATAAAGAGGCGATGACATGGAAGCTAATGGACATCTTACCCAGCTGTCTGGATGCGCCAGAGTTCGCTGATTTAGCCGCGTATTTGGAAGACAGCCAGGATCAGCAGCGTGCTTACCAGCTGGCCGAAAAAGTGGCCGATATTTTCGACCAGTATTTGGTCTATCGCCCCGAGTGGGTGCTGGCATGGGAGCAAGAACAACCGGTGCCTGAGCTTGACGATGTGCAGCCTTGGCAGCAAAAACTGTGGCGCCGCTTATACGATCACACATTGGCGCTGGGCCAATCGCCTTACCATCGCGCTAACTTGTATCAAGAGTTTATCGATACCTTAACCAGCCATCAGCACAAGCCTGCGGGGCTGGCTGATATTGAGCGGGTCTTTGTGTTTGGCATCTCCGCGCTCCCACCACGCTATCTGGATGCGTTGCAAGCACTGGGCGAGCATGTGGAGGTGCATTTTATGTTCACCAACCCATGCCGTTACTATTGGGGCGATATTCGCGATAAGCGCTATCTGGCTAAACGTGCCGCGTTGGCGCGGGATAAAATCAGCCGAATTGAAGACATCCCCGCCGAGAGCCAATTGGCACTCGGACTTGATGAGCCCGAGCACGGTGAAGTAGGGAACAGCTTGCTGGCGTCGATGGGAAAACTGGGGCGCGACAACTTACTGCTGCTCTCGGAAATGGCCTGCAATGAGATTGATAGCGGCTTCGTTGAGGTCAACCGCGATAATCTGCTGCATCACATCCAAGCCGATATTTTGGATTTGAATGAGCCGGGCGATCCCAAGCAGACTGAAACCAGTACGGCGAAAACAGAAATCGAGCCAGATGATGCTTCGATCGCAATCCATGCCTGTCACAGCCCGATGCGCGAAGTCGAAGTGCTGCACGATCAGCTACTGGCGATGTTTGAGGCCAATCCATCACTGAGCCCCCGCGATGTGATTGTGATGGTGGCGGATATCAATGCCTACAGCCCCGCCATTCAAGCGGTGTTTGGTAATGCACCGAGTGAGCGTTTTATTCCGTTTTCCATCTCAGATCGCAGCGCCGATCAAGAAAGCCCGGTGTTAGCCGCCTTTTTGCGTCTGCTCACCCTACCTGATAGTCGATGCAGTGCGGCGGAGCTGTTGGAAATTCTTGAGGTGCCGGCGGTGTCGCGCCGTTTTGCCATCGACAGCCAACAGTTTGATCAGATTAAGCAGTGGGTGGAAGAAACCGGTATTCGCTGGGGTCTTGATACCCATACCGCAAGCCAATTTGCCTTGCCCGAGCAGTATCAGAATACTTGGCTATTTGGCCTGAAACGTATGCTACTCGGCTACGCGATGCCGAGTGAGGCCGGCTTGTTTGCAGACACCGTCCCTTATGATGAAGTCCAAGGACTTAATGCGGAGCTGGCGGGGCGTTTAGGGCTGTTTATCGACACCTTAATTAACTACCAGCAACAACTGGCGATTGAATGCGATGGCAAGGCGTGGGTGGCGCGGTTGACTCAAATGCTAGATGATTGCTTCGCCATTGAAGGGGATGAAGAGTTAGCAGTCAAATTAATCCGTACCCAGTTAGACAGTTGGCTGACACAGCTTAGCGATGCCGCCTTTACCCACACGCTAACCTTGCCCGTGGTGCGCGATTACTTTAATGGTCGCCTCAATAACGAACGAGTCAGCCAGCGCTTTTTGGCCGGTCAGGTCAACTTTTGCACCTTGATGCCGATGCGCTCTATTCCCTTTAACGTGGTGTGTCTGCTTGGGATGAATGATGGCGTGTACCCGCGCACTGTGCCTAGCGTCGGATTTGATTTGATGGTGGGCCGCACGCGGGCAGGGGATCGCTCACGCCGTGACGATGATCGTTACCTGTTTTTAGAAGCGCTGCAGTCAGCACAGCAGCGTTTATATATCAGTTATGTCGGGCGCTCAGTGCAAGATAACAGCTTAAAAGTCCCGTCGGTTCTGGTTACCGAGCTGCTTGAATATTGTACCCAAGGCTACTGTTTGGCCGGTGACCGCGATTTACCTGAAGTCCAGTCACGCCAGCGGTTGGAAGAAAAACTTATCCAGTTACATCCGCTAACGCCCTTTAGCCCTGATGCCTTTTCCGGTGATGGAAGTTATGCACAAGAGTGGCTACCGGCTGCCAAAGGGCAAGGGACGCAACTGCCGGCATTTATTGGTGATGCGTTAAGCCCCGATCCGGATAGTCATATCGATCCTGTGATTGAATTGGCAGAGTTGCAGCGCTTTTGGCGGTTGCCCGTGCGCTACTTTTTCCAACGCCGCTTGAAAGTCTTCTTTGAGCAGTTAGAAGCGCCGTTAGAAGAATTTGAACCCTTTAGCTTAGATACCTTGCACCGTTTTCAACTGCGCGATCAGCTGTTAGCGCACTTTATTGAGACTGATGACAGTCCCCAAAGCGTGCAGGACTTTATGGCCCGACAGCGTGGGCAGGGCAAGTTGCCTTTGGCGTACTTTGGCGAATTGACCTTGGATACGCAAGTTACGGTGATCCGTGATATGTACCAACGTTTAACGCCTTTACTCGCCGCGCCGCGTCCCGATCTTGAGCTTAATCTGACCCTTCCCACTGCGTTGGGTGAGGTACAACTGCAAGGTTGGCTCAACCGGCGTTATCAAGACTGCTTGGTCCGCTTTCATTGCGGCGATCTGACCGTGCGTCATCAGCTTTCAGTATGGATCGATCATTTATGCCAATGCGCAATGGGCGAAGCCGTGCCGAGTACGCTGGTGGGAGTGAAAGAAACCATCGAGTTTTCCCCACTCAGCAAAGATGACGCGCTTGCACACTTACAAGCTTTGGTTGAAGACTATCAACAGGGCCTCAACCAGCCGCTTACCTATCTGCCAAGCTCAGTCGGGGCGGGGATAAAAGCCCGAGATAGTAAAAAAGGCTTTGATAACAGTGAAACCGGCCAAGACAAAGCCCTAAAAGCGATACGCGATACGTTTGTGGGGGGCTTTAACCCTGGCGAAGGGCAAGACCCTTACGTTTACCGTGTTTGGCCGCAATGGCGAGAGAGCCTCGGCCAAGCGCTGCTAGCGACAGGCGATCGTCACTTAATGCCGATGCTAGCGCAGCGACAAAAGCGTTAGCGTCTTATCTTCTTGCCGTACCTTATTAGCCAGACGTCTTGTCTGGCTTTTTTATGCGTAAAAAAAGAATATCTAACCGGCACACCCTTTGCTCGGACGATGAATGAGGCGGCTAAATGCGGTGCATCACGCGACACTAACAAAGCGGGTTGTTATCACATTGTTGTTTATTTATTAACCAAATGCGTGCGTTTAACGGGTTAATTTATTTGTGGTCTAAACATTAGTCTTACGATTGTTTTGTCGCTGTGATTTATATATTTGTTTATTTATATC